>CALFRH010000527.1 GCA_937919225.1 uncultured Parvularcula sp. | reverse complement strand
TATCGCGCCGCCCTGGAAGAAAGGACCCAAGAGCGTGTGCCGCTTCAATGGGCAATGACCCAGAACAATCTCGGCAATGCTCTCAGCGACCTTGGCCAGATGCGGGGCAGCGAGGCCGTGATCGAAGAGGCGGTCGCTGCCTATCGCGCCGCCCTCGAAGAAAGAACCCAACAGCGTGTGCCGCTTCAATGGGCAATGACCCAGAACAATCTCGGCAACGCCCTAAGCACCCTTGGCCAGATGCGGGGCAGCGAGGCCGTGATCGAAGAGGCGGTCGCCGCCTATCGCGCCGCCCTGGAAGAAAGGACCCAAGAGCGTGTGCCGCTTCAATGGGCGATGACCCAGAACAATCTCGGCAATGCTCTCAGCACCCTTGGCGTCATGCGGGGCAGCGAAGCCCTAATCGAAGAGGCGATCAGCTGTATCGAAGCGGCGTTGGCGCAGTTTCAACAATTGGGCGCGACTGTTTACATCAAACGGGCAGAACAGGCATTGGAGCAGGCGAGGGAGCGGCTTGGACAAGTCAAAGGTGGGCAGGGCGCCGCCCCGGAGTTTTCTCTGACAGACCATCCGACGCCCATTGAACGTCCATTGGCGGTTGCGTTATCTGACGGATTTTGGTCGAAGGGTAATCAATCGACGCCCCCCTTTCACGTGTTTACAAACACGGCACCATTTTTCCCGACACGGACAAGCTATCATGCTAGGTCAATCTGGTCGGAAAAGCATCGCCGTCATTTAAACGAAAAATATGGCTTGAGTCTTTAGTGCTGACACACTGTTCTGTCGGCCTCCATTTGGAGGAGCCATTTATGTACCGGAAGAGTTCAGGCTACAAACTAGTTTTTCTGCGACTCAAGCGCCACTGCAAAATTGGCAAAACCTCGCCATTCGGATTGTTACCAATCCTCACCCCACCGGCAGCACGGGCCGTCGCAACACCTCGCGCAGGGTAAAGCTTGATTCAATCGTCGCCACATTATCTGTTCGCAAAAGGCTGTCGGATAAAAATGCCTCATAGGCTGTCAGTGTCGGGAGGACGACGCGAAGGAAGTAGTCATACTTCCCGGTAACGAGACTACATTCCATGACTTCCGGCCGGTCGGCGATGGTGGCCTCAAACGCGCGCAGGGATGTCTCATCCTCTTTCTCGAGTTTGACAAGAATGATCACCGTCACGGGGAGGCCCAAAACATCGCGGTCCACGTCGGTGCGATAGCCTTTAATGACCCCTTCATTCTCGAGCCGCCGTAGCCGCCGCAGACAGGGGGTGGGGGAGAGGCCGACCTTTTCGGCGAGCTCAGCATTCGTCATGCGAGCATTTTGCTGCAAGTGCGTGAGAATCTTGAGGTCGATTTTATCGAGTTTCACCGCAATCTCCACAATGATCTGCTATTTGTATGGGTAGGTTTCTGGGTTCAAGCAAGGTTGAAACGCAATAATCGGCTAAACGGCTAACAATTTTTCGCCTTGTGTCAACAGCTGTGAGCGGCCTAACCTGTTGCTTATGAAGGCGGGCTTGAGGGCGCGCCGAACAGGCGAGGACGCAATACGCATGAGGACCATGTCAGGCTGGCGCCTTGGCGCTCGCCGCTCCAACCCCCCGTCTTTTGCGGCCATCGACCTTGGCACCAATAACTGCCGTCTTCTTATCGCAACGCCCCGCCGGCGAGGGTTCCGCGTGGTGGATGCCTATTCCCGAATAGTGCGGTTGGGCGAGGGGGTGTCCCGCAATGGCGCCCTGTCGGATGCGGCGATGGAGCGGACAACGGACGCGTTGAAAGTCTGCGCTCAGAAGATGGCTGCGCGTCAGGTCCGGGCGTCTAGGTGCATCGCCACCCAGGCCTGCCGCGCCGCGAGCAATGGCCAAGAGTTTCTTGATCGCATTCGGACGGATTTGGGTCTGAAGCTTGAGATGGTAACAGCGGAGGAGGAGGCGAGCCTTTCGGTGAAGGGCTGCCATGACCTTGTGGACGCGAATGCAAGGGCTGTCATGGTCTTCGACATTGGCGGGGGATCGACGGAGATCTCTTGGCTTACCGTGCGTCGCGGGCGCGATCGGCGAATAAAGATGGACCTGGCGGCATGGGTGTCCCTTCCCGTGGGTGTTGTCACCTTGGCTGAGCGCCACGGTGACGTGGACATGAGCCGTGAGGCTTTTGATGCCATGGCGGCCGACGTGGCCCAGCAGGTGCGGGCGGTGGCGGTGCCGGAGGAGGTGCGCGCCGCCTTTGACAAAGGCGCTGCCCACTTGGTTGGCACGTCTGGCACGGTGACTAGCCTCGCCGGGGTGCATTTGGGGCTCAAACGGTACGTCCGCCGGGAAGTGGACGGCTTATGGTTGGGCCAACAGGATGCGGCGGGGGTCGCTGAACGGCTAAGGCATATGAGCTATGCCGACCGCGCGCTTGAACCCTGTATTGGGGAGGATCGAGCGGACTTGGTCGTCCCCGGCTGCGCCATTTTGGAGGGCATTCTTCGGGCCTGGCCCGCCTCGCGCATTCGGGTGGGGGACCGTGGCCTGCGTGAAGGATTGCTCATCGATCTTATGAATGAGTGGCGGGACCGGCGGGCGGAAAAGTGCGCGTCCAATAACCGCGCGAAGAATCGCAAAGGCAAGAAGGTGCCGCGACCGTCTGCCTAACTGCTTCTCCTATATCCCCCTTGTCATCCCGGCAAATTCGGCTATCAGCCAACATGGCCCAACCCCCAAAAGAGCGTAGTAAGTCCCCCCGCCGCGGCAAACCAAAGCGGACGAATATTGCGCGCACGGCTCTGGGGACTGAGCCCGAGAAGCGGGGCCTGAAGAAAAAGCCCACCTCCACCGCGGACCAGACCGCGAAACGGGAACTCACCGAAAAGGTGAAAACGGCTCGCGGCCGAAAGCTATCCTCGACCCTGTGGTTACAACGGCAATTGAATGATCCTTATGTGGTGCGGGCGCGGGCTGAGGGCTATCGCAGCCGGGCGGCCTATAAGCTTATCGAGCTTCAGGAGAAGTTTGGATTTCTGAGGCCCGGTGGTCGGATCGTCGACCTTGGTGCGGCGCCGGGTGGCTGGTGCCAGGTGGCGGTGCGGGAAACCGGCGCGAGTGGCCGGGTGGTGGGCATCGACTATCTTGAGATGCCGCCGGTGGAGGGGACTGACCTTCTGCAAATGGATTTCCTCGAACCCGAAGCGCCCGCGCGACTGAAAGACTTGCTCGACGGTGAGGCGGATGTGGTGATGTCCGATATGGCCGCCCCCACGACCGGCCATCGGCCCACGGATCATTTGCGCATTATGGCGCTGGCCGAAACCGCGCTTGATTTCGCTGAAGAGGTTTTGGCCCCGGGGGGGACTTTTATCGCCAAGGTGTTGCAAGGGGGTAGCGAAAAATCCCTCCTTGATCGGCTGAAGGCCAACTTCACGAAGGTCGCCCATGCCAAACCAGAGGCGAGCCGGGCTGACTCTGCGGAAATGTATGTGGTGGCCACCGGCTTTGGGCGGCAAAGGGGATCGTCATGACAGAAATCAGACAATTCGAAGCCAAGAAGACCGACCTTGCCGAAACCCGATGGGTCACGCGGGCCTTAGGCGACGTGGCTGAGGGAGGCGTTCGTCTACGGGTAGATGTGGTCTCCTTCACGGCGAACAACATCACCTATGGCCTTACTGGCGATCGGTTCGGGTACTGGCAATATTTTCCGGCCAGCGAAGACGGGTGGGGCATCATCCCGGTCTGGGGCTATGCCGAGGTGGTTGAAAGCCGGTGCGATGGCATTGACGTAGGCGAACGGTTTTACGGCTACTATCCCATGGCGCCGCTGCTGGATGTGGCGCCCACAAAGGTCTCCCCCCGCGGATTTATGGATGGTGCGGCTCACCGTGATGGTTTGCCAGCGGTGTATAATGACTATCTTCGTGCCTCGGCGGACCCCAGCCACGCAAGCGAGAAGGAGCCCTTCCGTTCTCTTATCTTCCCATTGGCGGCAACCGCCTATGGTCTTGCTGACTGGCTGGCCGAGGGCGATTTTCATGGGGCGGCGGTGGTGGGTCTCATCTCCGCTTCTTCCAAAACGGCGCTGGGGACGGCATCCTTGCTGAAGGATCGTAAGGGCGCGCGCCGGGTGGTGGGTCTGACGTCGGCGGCAAATGGCGACATCATCAAGCCCATGGGGCTGTATGACGACGTCGTTTCCTACGACGATATGGCGAGCCTTGATGCGGCTGTGCCCCACGTGCTGATTGATTTTGCGGGGCGCGGCGACGTAACGGCGGCGCTACACCAGCATTTAGGCGAGAATATGCGGCACACGGCTCTTGTGGGTGCCAGTCATGGGGCGAAGCTTGGCATGGCCGACGGTATGATCAAGGAGCGGTCGGAACTCTTCTTCATGCCGGGTTATGCCGCCCAACGGATCAAAGAAACGGGCGGGCAGTTCGTTAAAGACATGACCCTCGCCGCTGCACAGATTGCCGACCAGTCGCCAAACTGGCTGACGCTGACCGAGGCCGCCGGTGAGGCGGATATCTCTGACCTCTATCACACCGTCCGTGAGGGACGGGTCCGCCCGGACCAGGGCGGGATTATGTATTTTAACAATGGGTGAGTGCGCTTATGAAAATCCGCGATGCGTTGACCTTTGATGATGTCCTTTTAGAGCCGGGCCCCTCTGAGGTGATGCCCAGCGACGTCAGTGTCGAGACGAAGCTGACACGGACGATTTCTCTCAATATTCCCATTCTCGCTGCGGCGATGGATACGGTGACCGAGGCCGAGATGGCGATCACCATGGCGCAAAATGGCGGCATGGGGGTGGTGCACCGAAACCTCACTGTTGAGGAACAGGCCGAACATGTCCGTCGGGTGAAGCGCTATGAAAGTGGGATGGTG
>CALFRH010000526.1 GCA_937919225.1 uncultured Parvularcula sp. | reverse complement strand
CATTATGGCCGATCAGGATCACCTGCATGAGGCGGTCCAAAACATATTACGCAATGCCGTCGAGGCGACGCTGTCGTTTACGCAGAACCCTCAAATCCAAGTTGAGACCGCCTTTGAAACCAGTTTCGCAATTGCTGGCAAGGATGGTTCTCGACGTCTCGGGCGAGCGATCCGCGTTACGATTGAAGATAACGGGCCTGGCGTGCCGCCCGAGAAAAAAGCACGCATGTTCGACATGTTCATGTCATCGAAATCTGGGGGACGCGGGCTGGGGCTTAGCGTCGTGAATGAAATCATATCGGCTCACAATGGGCGCATTAAAGTCGATAGCAAGCCTGGCTTAACGCGCTTCTCAATCTATTTGCCGCTGCCGAGACCTAAGAAACTATGAGTCAAAAAACCGTTTTACTCGCTGAAGACGATGCCAGTATCCGCCTGATAGTCAACCAAACGCTCGTTACGGCGGGATACACTGTGCGAGCCACCAGCTCGCCAGAAGCCTTAGAACGTTGGGTGCGCAATGGCGAAGGCGATATTGTCGTGACCGACGTTTATCTGACCGATACGCCCATTTTTGAACTTCTGCCATCCTTCAAACTGGTGCGTCCTGAGCTCCCCATTATTGTGATGAGTGGCCAGAATACCATTCTGACAGCTGCTTCAGCGGCTCAGCATGGCGCCTACGACTATTTACCCAAGCCCTTTGATATCGATCAGCTGACCGACTTGGTCGGGCGTGCGCTCTCAGAAGCGAAACCAAGCGCAAATCCTGCGACCAAAGTGGCGACCACGGACGCCTCTAATTCGGGTCTGCCATTGGTTGGGCGTTCTGCTGTGATGCAGGATGTGTATCGGATCATTTCTCGGGTCATGAACACGGACCTGACCGTCCTTATCGAAGGGGAGTCGGGCACGGGCAAGGAGCTCGCAGCTCGCGCGATCCACGATTTGGGGGAATCCCAAGCCGGACCTTTTCATTCTCTCGACCTTGCAACCAGCGCGCCTCAAGACGTCAGTGCTGAATTGTTTGGCACAGAGGAGGCACCAGGCTTCGCGTATGACAAAGAGGCGACGATCTATCTCGACGAAGTCGGCGACCTCAGTCAGGACGCGCAAACACAGCTCGTAAAGCTTATGCGAGAAGAGGGGGGCGCACGCATAATCGCGTCGACGCGGCAGCCGCTTTCAGCGCTCGTTGAAGCTGGCGACTTCCGTGAAGATCTCTATTATCGAATGAACGTGGTGCGGATTGAAATGCCGCCATTGCGCCGTCGTAAGGATGATATTCCCGAACTCATCAAAGCCTTTTTGATCCGTGCAGAAACTCGAGGTCTATCGCAAAAGCAGGTGGCGCAACCCGCTATGGATCTGATGATGGCTTATGATTGGCCGGGGAATGTTCGGGAACTCGAAAACTTAATCTTCCGACTCGCAGCCCTCAGCCCAGATGCGACGATCTCCCAACGCGATATTGAACGCGAGTTGCGCGCCGAAACCTTGAAAGAGCTCAGCCCTGAATCATCGCTAGAAACTGAGATGGAAACGCTTCTGCACCGCTATGTCATGGCGGACCTCCTAAAAGGCGGCGAAGACGGTGAGAAGATTTATCAAAGCGTCCTAGAACAAGTGGAGCGGCCGCTCATCAAATTGGCACTGAGTGTGACCTCCGGAAACAAACTGCGGACGGCGGCTTTGCTCGGCGTTAACCGCAACACCTTGCGCGCCCGCATGGGTGTGCTCGGAATGACAGAAGACTGATTGACGTAGCGCCAAACTGTTGCTCTAAATCATCACTGTTGCTGATTAGCGACAGTGTGTGTTTGAGGTTCCGGATTTGGCGTCCAGCGTGCTAGCCACCCTTAGAAGAAATGGTGGGCTTTGGTTTCAAGGCCTATTTGTCGTTGCTGCGCTGAGCTGCGCCGCGGCGACTATCTTTGCGGTCGGTCGCAGTAGTCCGACCGCGCCGATCCCTGAAGGCTTAAACCTCCTTCTGATCATCAATATGGCCATTTTAATCATCTTGGCTGGCTTGATTGTAACGCGCTACATTTCCATCCGAGACGCGCGCAAAGAGGGTGGGGGCGGCAAGCTAACTCGACGCTTCATGTTGCTCTTCGGTACCGTCGCGCTGATCCCAGCTATTATCGTTTCGCTCTTTCTCTGGCTCACCATTACACGCGGCATCGACACGTGGCTTGGCGACACGGTTCAGACCCTGGTGAACGACATAGCCGACATCACAGCAGAAGGCGGCGAACAATTTGCACTTCAGTTTGAAGCCGATGCGCGCGCCGGCGCAGATGATGTCGAGGCCTCTGCCAGCGGTTTTGAAACCAATCCAGAAGCGTTTGAGACGATCTTCAGCGTTCTTGCGACTTATCGCGAGTTTTCAGCGGCTTACATTATCGATCGAACCGGCTACCCGCTCGCCATTGCCGAAAATATGACGGCCCCGAACCATTATGGGCGCCCGGCAGCAGAGTATTTTGAGGCCGCAGATCGCGGTGAAATCGTCGCCGTGTTGCGGCGGCAAGCGGGCTATACATTCGCACTGATCAAACTAGAAAAATTTGGCGGCAGCTACTTGTACCTCGCCCGACCTGTGAACCCTGAACTCTTTGCCCGGCTCGACCGCGCTCGAGCCGCCGGGACC
>CALFRH010000525.1 GCA_937919225.1 uncultured Parvularcula sp. | reverse complement strand
TCTGCAGAACGAGGCGACGGACGACCTTATAGACGAGGCCAAAGGCTTCTTCACCACCCGGTTTGACGGTGTCATCCGGGTGGAACTTGTTGATGAGGACACGTCCTTCTGGGTGGATGGGCGTGCTCAACCGCCCGCTATTTCTGTTGCGTCGCCGAAAGAGGTGACGCGCCAATTTTGTCTCTGGCGGATTGAGGGGGCGGATCTCTCGCTTATCCTGTTGCACACCCAAGGGCGGCTGGAGAATAGCGTTATTGCTGGCCGCCTCCGTCTCAGTGGGGATATGTCGGTGATGATGCGGCTGGAGGCGGTGCTCCATGGATAAGGCGCCCCTCATCCGTGTACCGGCGAACCCGATCCCTGACGGATTCGACACGCAGTATATTGACGCGCGCGATGGGGCTCGGTTGCGCCTTGCCTCGTGGCGGCACCCTTCGCCAAAGGCCGCGATCCTTGTTCATCCGGGATGGTCTGAGTTTATAGAGAAGTATGTGGAGGTGGCAAAAGACCTTCATGCACGGGGTTTTTCCGTCTTCATCCTAGATCCCAGGGGCCAGGGCTACTCCCAACGATATGAAAAGGGTGATAATCGCGGTCTCATCCGAAATTTTGTTCAGTTTCAGGATGATTTAGAGGTGGCTTACCAGACGATGAGGGCCAATCACGAGGGGCCATATTTCGTCATGGCTCACTCTATGGGCGGCCTTATCACCCTTGAATGGCTGGCGCGGGGGGATGGCGCGGACGCGACTGGGGTAACGTTGGTGGCACCCCTTACGCGGCTTTTTGGGGACCCGGTAAAGCGGGTGTTGGTGCACGCGGTCACGCGGCTGTTCATTGTGCTGGGGTTGGGTAAGCGTCACCTCTCGGCGGCGCCTGAGCACTCCATGAATTTTGAAACAACGACGCTGACGCAGGATCGTCAGCGTCACGACCGGTTCCAAGCGCTCCAGACCATAGCGCCCGAGGCGAGGGCCGGTTCGCCGCGGTTTAGCTGGCTCTACGCGGCGATGGGGGGCATGCGGCGGGTGAACCGTCAGGGTGCCCTGGCGCGGATCAAGGCGCCGGTGTTGCTGGTCTCGAACGATTGGGATGAGACCGTGGATCCCAAAAGCCACCGGCGGTTGGCGGGTATGTACCCTGATCTTTTTGACTTTGTCCGGGTGGAGGACGCCCGGCATGAGGTCCTCATGGAAAAAGATGAGTATCGGGATCAGTTTTGGACTGCTTTTGACCGCTATGTGGCGGGCAGATTGTCCGAGGTTCCCAAGATGAAATGTCCGCCTGATGTTTCTTCCGCCTCGCCGGAAAGCACTAAATCCAAAAGCACATCGGCGATATAGGCGGGCGGCGCCTCCGTTTCGCGGATCAACAGATCCCGGTGGGTCGGGGTAAAGCTTAAGAGCGAGAGGATCTCCTCCCGCAGGGCTTTTGCCTCCGCCGCTGAAGGCGGGGCCAACGGCGCGCTGAAGGGATGGGGGTCTTCCTCATCGGCGCGGCGACCCATATCCCCGAGACTTTCCATGATATCGGCGGCACTCCGGATTAGGATCGCGCCATCGCGGATAAGCCGATTGGTGCCTGCTGATCGTGGATCGAGGGGGGAGCCGGGCACGGCGAACACATCCCGCCCCTGTTCCAGGGCGAGCCGTGCCGTAATAAGGGTCCCTGACCGCTCAGCGGCTTCGACCACCACCACGCCAAGGGCCAGGCCGGAGACAATCCGATTTCGCTTCGGGAAGTCCCGGGCGCGGGCCACATGGCCAAAGGGCATTTCAGAAACGATGGCGCCCAACTCAACAATCTCATGATAAAGGTCGGCATGTTCAGGCGGGTAGATTTGATCAACACCGCCAGCGATCACGGCAACCGTCCCGGTTCGGAGAGATGCGGCGTGCGCCGACCCATCAATGCCGCGGGCAAGGCCTGACGTCACCACGACCCCTTCGGCCCCGAGGTCTCTCGCCAATTCCTGGGCGAGCCGGCGACCGGGGGCAGAACCATTCCGGGCCCCCACAATCGCAATAGCGGGCTTGGGCAGGAGGCTAACATCCCCCCGCACACTGATGACCGGAGGGGGGTCAGCGATGGAGCGTAAGGCCTGCGGGTAGGCAGGTTCGGGCAATGCGAGAAGGGTGGCACCGATGGCGTGGAGGCCCTTCCACTCTGCTTCAACAGGGCCCATCGGGCTCAATTTAATGCGTTTACTATTCTTTTCTTTCAGAAGGGCAGGCAGCGCTTTCACCGCTTCGCTTGCGCTACCATGACGGCCGACAAGCTGGAGGCAGGTGAGAGGGCCGATCCCCTGGGACCGGTAAAGGCGCAGCCAATCTTTCCTCTCGGCGTCGCTAAGGCTTGTGATCTGAATAAGGCTCTCCCCCGGTTCGTCGTTTATCAGAGTGCGGCGTTCCCCGTTTCGCCGGTGCGGATACGGACAGCGCTGTCCACGGGGGTCACAAAGATCTTCCCATCGCCAATCCGGCCCGATTGCGCAGCCTCGGTAATGGCGCGGAGGACGTCGTCCACAATCTCGTCCTCGACAACAATCTCAAGCTTCAGCTTGGGCAAGAAGTCCACGACGTATTCGGCGCCGCGATAGAGTTCGGTATGACCCTTTTGCCGGCCAAAGCCGCGGGCCTCCGACACGGTCATGCCCTTAAGACCCAGGGCCTGCAGGGCCTCCTTCACGTCATCGAGTTTGAATGGCTTAATAAGGGCTTCAACCTTTTTCATGGGGCCATCATTCCTGTTACGAGTGTCTTACAATAGAGGAAACTGGCAATAGAGGAAACCGGCGCCCTCACGCAATTGGGGAGATCATGTTTAACCAAGAGATGGCCCATCGGGCCCTCATCCTGCCCGACCAAATGGCCAAAGTGGATGCGCGTACGATCGCGGCCGGTACACCGGGTATTACCCTCATGGAGCGGGCGGGGGCGGCAGTGACGCGGGTCATTCGCGGGCGATGGCATCGCCGGCCGGTGCGGGTCCTTTGTGGGCCGGGGCAAAATGGGGGTGACGGTTGGGTGATCGCGCGCCTTTTGCGGGAGGCGGGGTGGCCGGTGGAGGTCTACTCCGACTGGCCTGCGGATAAGCTGTCTGGGGATGCGCAAATCGCGGCCCAGCGGTGTGCCTGGCCGCCGCGACCTCTGGGGGAAGCGGCGGATCCCTTTATCAGCCCGCCTTTGGTGGTGGATGCGTTGTTCGGCGCGGGGCTGTCCCGACCGCTGAAGGCCTCCCTTGCGGACCTGTTGGAAGCGATCGCGCGGCCTGGCGTGCCGGTGGTCGCGGTGGATCTGCCCTCAGGTCTGGATGGCGCGACGGGGGAAGCGCGAGGGGCCGCGTTGAACGCCGATGCCACCGTGACTTTTGAGCGATTAAAGCCGGGGCATGTGCTGAGCGCAGGCCCCGCCCTGTGCGGTGCGCTTTTTGTGGCGCCGATTGGCCTCGAGGTGGCGGACGCAGATGCTGTGGCGCGTCACAACCACCCCTCTCTCTGGTGGGCGGAGGTGCCTTTGCCGCCCACCGCGGCGCACAAATATGCCCGCGGCGGGGTGTTGGTGTTAAGCGGGCCGCGCCACCAGGGCGGTGCTGCGCGGCTGACGGCCTACGCAGCGGCGCGGGCGGGAGCAGGGGCTGTCACCCTCGCGGCGACGGGCGCCGCGCTCGATATTCATGCGGCGCATTTGGATGCCCCCATGGTGGCGCGCGCCGACGACCCCGCTGCGTTGGCGGCGTTGGCCAATAGCAAACGGACCGCTGCGGTGGTCGTTGGGCCGGGCCTTGAGGGGGGCGAGGCCGCCCAGGAGGCGGTCTTGGCCCTTCTCAGTGTGGGCAAGCCAGCGGTGGTGGATGCCAGTGCGCTTACCATGTTTGAAACCGAGCCTGACCGTTTGGTTGACGCTCTGCCGCCAAAGGCGGTGCTCACCCCCCATGAAGGGGAGTTTCGCCGCCTCTTTCCCGACGTCGAAGGCGACCCGCTTACCCGCGCGGGGGCGGCAGCGACGCGGTGTGGGCGGACGGTGTTACTGAAAGGCGCCAGTACGGTGATCGCAACGCCGGGGGAGGTGCCGGTGATCAATACACACGCGTCGCCCTATCTTGCGACCGCTGGGTCGGGTGACACGCTCGCGGGCATTATCGCCGGCCTTATGGCGCAAGAGGTCGGGGCGCACATTGCGGCGGCGGCCGGGGCGTGGATCCATGGTGATGCAGCGCAGCGCTTAGGACCGGGGCTGACGGCGGATGATCTGGCGGGGGCTGTCCCGGAAGTGTTGGCGGGTCTCGCTGATCAAGCCGAATAGCGATTGCACTTCGGCGGGGCTTAGGATAGTGGGCTCGCTCTGCCGTTGGGCGGGCCTTTAGGCTCGCGCTGGTCTAGGATGCGGATGTGGCGGAATTGGTAGACGCGCTGGATTTAGGTTCCAGTGCCGCAAGGCGTGAGAGTTCGAGTCTCTCCATCCGCACCATTTTTGTTTGGCCTACCGCTTCGCTACTTGAGGCCGATGGGTTCAAGTTAACTTCGTCAACTCGCACCATTTTTGATCTCACGGTGTGTGGCGCCTCCGATGGGGCGGCCTGACCGGCCGGCGTCCAGTCGGACGCTTGGGGGTGATAGTTCGAGGTTTCTCTCCTGATCCGCGCTGTGCTGCCCTGGCGTTTTCTAGCTTTTCTTGGGTTGGCCGTTGGGGGGAGGGGTAATGTTTTGAAACTCCAAAAGCAGGTTAGCCTCGATCTTATGGTCGATTAACTTATCCATTTTTGCTTTGTGGAATGTATCGATATCGAGGGGGGAGCTCGCATAGAGTTCACGCGCCTTTTCCATAGACTCAACGCGGATGAACCACAGCAGGTACGGTTCGCCCTCGATTTCGATTTCGAACCAGCACTCTAGCTCCACATGCTCGCGCTTTAGTGCTTCAAGCGCTTCAGCTTTTCGTGACTGGAGTGTCTCCCGCCATTCCTCGAGGTCTTTCTCATGCCCACGGGAGAGTTTGATCAAACCAGCAGTCGATTCCATGGTGTCTCCAATTCGCTTGCAAGTTCCACTGTAGTGAAGGTAGTTGATACAAAGATCATATGAAGTGGTGCCACTCGTGATGAGTGCGTAGAAGTCAGAAGCCCTCTTTTCATCTGCGTTAGCGCTATACCTCTGCTTTTACCGTTCGGCTTCTTCCAGTGATTGTTCCCAACGGAGAAGTTGGCTCGGCGTCGTGGTCGCACCGCCGCAGACAATGATAAGCGTGGTTTGGTTGCGCAAGCGCATAGAGTCATCTTTGTACGCCCAAGCTAATGCCGCGCCGCAGGCCGGTTCTACCAGAACCCTATGATCTGTGAGAAAGCGTCGGCAAGCCTTTACGGCTTCAAGATCGGTGACGGCGATACAATCTACGTTGTGGCGTTGGGCGCCGAGGAACGCTTCCTCGCTAACTTTTTTTGCACCTAGTGACGACGCGATACTGTCAATTGCGGCGAGCTCAACCTGTTTACCTGCTCTAACGGACTGTTCTAAGGAGGAGGCGCCAATTGTCTCTACCGCCGTGATGTTAACATCGGTCCATCCGTTCCGCTGAACGCCCTCGAAGACGCCGCATAATAATCCACCACCGCCTACGGATAAAACGATGTTGTCGGGGCGTATGCCGGATTGGGCGACCTCATCAATCATCGTCGCATATCCCGACCAAAGGAGCGGATCGTCAAACGGGTGAATGTAGGCGGTCGTGCTGTCTAACAATGAACGAGCATGCTCGTCGGCTTCCGCCCAAGATGGACCGTGAACGACGACTTCGGCATCATACAGTTCTAGTACTTCGATAGCGCGGGAGGAGGTGGTTTCCGGTACAACGACTGTGACGGGTACATCAAGGTGCTTGCCCGCGTAGGCGGCGGCGATCCCAGCATTGCCGCCTGACGAAGAGATGAAGCGTTTCTTTCCTTCGCGTGCATATTGTTCGCATGCAGCGCCTATCCCGCGAATTTTAAATGATCCTGGTGGTTGCAGCGCTTCAAGCTTTAACACCACGGAAGATCCTTCCGTTGTTCTAAAGAAAGGAGAGTCGATTTGTGGTGTTTCGATGTGCAAGGGCATGGATAGTTACTAGCCTTATGTTCTAGTCGGGTTTTTCTCACCAAGGTGAGGTAGTACGCAGATCTGATTTTCGGAAGCTTTGCTTTACCGCGACAGGTAGCTCGAGCGATGTTTCAAAACGAAATTTCTTAGACAGGATCGACCACAAGATGGGCTAGTCAAGTGTTTTGCTCAAACGGACAAAAGAGTACCTCGCGAGGATTTGCTTTGCTGACTCCTTGAATATGTTAGCCTTCCGTATCAGGTCTGAGTTACAAGTGTATACAGATAGTTACATTTGTTATGAATTTTCTATTGGTTAAAGAAAATAAGCGAGTGAATTATTCGTGTAACGCTTGGTTTTATTTCAAGCGGGTAAGGAGAAATCTCGATGAATAAAGAAGTGCAAAAACCAAACGACCGAGATATCTCCACAGCGCCCTACGGAAGTTGGGCCTCACCTGTTTCTGGCGATCTGTTATCTAGTCAGTCTCTTGGGTTTTCTGATCTGCAATTCTCCGATGGTGCTCTTTTTTGGCGTGAGCATCGGCCAAAGGAGGGGGGGCGATTCGCGTTAATGCGATTTTCCGAAGAAGAGGGTGTCGCCGAAGTTGGAGCACCCTCGTTCAGCGCTAAGACCCGGGTACACGAATATGGTGGTCGTGCCGTTTTGGCGGCTGCGGGGGGTGTGATCGCTTCAAGTGGGGATGATGATCAACTCTATAGGGTGTCGCCTGAAAATCCTAGTGCGCCGCTCACCGCCATAGGTGGGTTACGCTTTGCGGATTTTATTGAAGATTCTTATCGCCATCGAATTATCGCAGTTCGAGAGGATCACCGCGAAGAAGGAGAGCCTAAGAACACAATCAGTATGATTGCGTTAGATGATCCTTCAGCTGATGATAATCAGCATGTTTTAATCGAAGGCGCTGATTTCTACGCGTATCCCTCGCTATCGCCGGATGGGAAAAAAATAGCTTGGGTATCCTGGGATCACCCCAATATGCCATGGGACAACACATCTTTGTGGGTTGGCGATCTCGATGAGAAGGGTGAGGTTACTAACCGGCGTGAACTGAATGATGGGATCGGCGACTCAATTCTGCAACCAAAATGGCTGGATAATGAAACTCTTTACTTCATCACTGATCGTACGGGCTGGTGGAACATACATGTCTGGAAGAACGGTGAGGTTAGGCTCGTCCACGAACGAAACGCCGATTTTGGCTTTCCGCTGTGGTGGGTGGGGGAGCGGCACTATGATTTTTTGCCGGGCGGCGACATTGTTACGCGCTATATCTAAGATCAGCGTTATCAACTCGGGCGGATTGATTCGAAGAGCGGTACCCTGACGCCTATTCCATTGGATGGGGGGGAACCTGGCGGTTTTGTCGTTGGTGAGGACAGTGTCTTCATTGTCGTTCGGTATAAAAGCGCTCACGATGTGCTTATTGAATATAACACTGCGTCAGATGAAACAAAAATCATTCGTCAGATTAACCAGCTTGCGTTTGATTCGGATTACATAGCGCGGGCAGAGGCGATCTTGTTTCCGACAGGCGGTGGTGAAGTTGCGTATGCGTACCTTTATCAACCAGTGAATCCTCAGTTCTGCGGCCCGATGGCCGAAAAACCGCCACTGATCGTAAAAATGCATGGTGGTCCAACATTTCATTCTCTGCCTTATTTGAGTTATGAGACGCAGTTTTGGACGACACGTGGATTCGCCGTTTTGGATGCCAATTACCGGGGGAGTAGCGGGTTTGGCAGAGACTATCGGCGTTCATTATACGGTGAATGGGGCGTCAAAGACATTGAAGACGCTGTCAACGGTGCCCTTTACGTTGCCGAAAAGGGGCTTGTTGATCCTGATAGGCTGTTGATCAGAGGAGGGAGTGCTGGCGGTTTTGCGGTGATGGCATCCATGACTCGCTATGATATTTTTGCCGCAGGTGCAAACTACTTTGGGGTCAGCGATATGGAAATGTTCGTACAAGATACCCATAAGTTCGAGTCCCGGTACTTTGACCTCCTGGTTGGACCGTATCCGGAGAAGCGCGCTTTGTTTGCTGAACGTTCCCCAATCAACCATATTGGGCAGTTAAAAAGCCCTATGATAACCCTACAAGGCGCGGACGACAAAATCGTACCACCAAGCCAATCTGAACTGATATTTGATGCTCTCAAGGAAAACGGGGTACCAACCGCATACCTCCTCTTTGAAGGGGAAGGGCATGGATTTGAGAAGGCGGAAACCCGAAAACGGGCCATGGAAGCGGAACTCTACTTTTATGGTCAAGTTCTCGGATTTAGGCCGGCTGACATTATTGAGCCGGTCACGATCTATAATCATCCCTCAGCGGAGGGTGAAAGGTGAACGCTATAAAGGAAAAATTATGAAAAACTTCCGCAGCGCGTAGAGTCAAAGTTGACGTTTTAGCGACCGTAAAGGCTTATCTTTTAAGAAGCTCTTGCTGACTTCATTGTATCCCATCTGATCGTATAGAGAGTTCTCAACGAAGGTGGAAATATACATTGCCCCATAGCCAAGGGTACGTGCTTCATCCTCAATCGCGGAGACGAGGCGTGTGGCGAGTTTTTGGCCCCGTGCCCATTCGGCAACCCATAGATTGCTCAGCCATGGCTTATCGTCATGGTAGGCGTCGGGGTACTTATGCACCCCCAGCGGACCCTCTCGTAGGCTTCCGCACCCGGCATATTGGCCCTCAATGAGGGCAATTAATGTGATAGGGAGAGAGTTGTCAGGTTGTGTGGCAGGAAAAAGGGAAGACATGGTCGTCAGATCCATATCAATCGTCTCCGCCCATTCATCATGGTTTTGTTGAACAACGGCCTCTCGAAAGTCGAGCGCGTCATGAAGGTTCACGATTTGCGCGACGCTGATATCGGTACCCATCCTCTTCATCCTCATTCTCTACCCGTCCTAGGGTGCCTCGTTCGAGAAAATAACTGTCGCGCATGCAGACCAAAATCCGCCCCAACCATGCGCCATCGATATTGTTAAATCGTCGAGTTGTGCTGCGGCCTCGCCGCGGAGCTGGCGGATAGACTCTAGCATACAGAGCATCCCGTAAGAGCCGGAGTGAGCGTAGGACAGTCCACCGCCATTCGTGTTCAGCGGTAATACGCCGCCGGGACGTGTGTTGCCCTCCGCGATATAGGTGCCGCCTTCACCATAGGGCACAAACCCAAGGCCCTCCAGCCCCATGATTGGATTGTGTGCAAATGCATCGTATATCATGAGGTGCTGGATGTCGTCATGTGATAGGCGCGCAGACTTTAGAGCTTGTTCGCCGGATGTCCTGATAAAAGCTGGATGCAGTGGGTCGCGGACACCTGCGGGGCTTGCAACACCGGTCTCTATCGCAGCGCCACTTCCCAGGACGTACACTGGCGATTTGGGAAAGTCCTTTGCGCGCTCTGCCGAGGTTACGATGATGGCGCCGCCAGCGTCCGAGACGAGGCAACACATGGACCGACGGATCGGCCATGCGATCATCCGTGATGATAAGACTTCATCTACGGTTGTCGGGTCTTGGAGTTTTGCTCGGGGGTTCTTCATGGCCCATTCCCGCTGAATAACGGGAACCATGGCGAGTTGCTCTTCGGTCAACCCATATTCGTGCATATATCGGACGATAGGAATTGCGAAGAGGGCCGCCTGAAGATTTTGGCTGCCATAGGGGTAATCAAATTGCTGTGACACGGACCCTTTACACCCAATGTCGTACACGTTCGGTACGGCTTTATGGCTGCGGCCCGCTTCGCCATAAACAATAAGAACCGTGTTGCAATATCCGGCGCCGATCGCCGCC
>CALFRH010000524.1 GCA_937919225.1 uncultured Parvularcula sp. | reverse complement strand
CAAGGGAGTTGCCGGCCTGCGAAGCGACACGGACATCAACAGAAGAAACGCCAGTGCCGAAGTCCACATTGTTGTACCGGGCTGTGCCGCCCTGCATCTCAACCACTGTACCGCCATCTTTGTTCAGGAGGGCGGTGTTGTTCTGCGTGTCATAATCCTCTGCCTCAATGCGCTGGGTGACAGTATTGCCGCCCCCCAGCGACGGTCCGACATCGGACGCAGACACGGGCTGGATTGTCTGCGGGGTAAAGGGGACCTCAATAGCGCCAACGTCAGGTGTATTTCGTGGGTTCCCGAACAGGTCGTCAGTAAGGAAAGCAAAGGTGCCGATGGCGCCGTTGATCACCGGCGACCCCCCACCGGGTGTTTTCAGCTGATAGCCGTTGATCGTCGAATTCTGGAACTGCGGGTTTGATGTGATAAACCCGCCTGGGTTGAGATCTCCCCAGGGAGAGTTTTGGCGGATATTCCCCTGATAAGTGAAGTTCACAGGCGTGAATTCTGCAAATTGGAAGACTTTATCCGTATCTACAACAACATTGTTAGAGATGGTAGAATTCTCTGGGGGCAGTGATGTCCCGCCCGCAACGAAGGCATTCCTCTGGCCAACTTCAAATGCCCCACCCGAATTGACAATCGTGTTGTGCACGATTTGGGCATTCACAACTTTCTTATAGTGCGGAACCGATTGATCAGTGTTTCCCTCCATCAGCATGATGGCAAAACCAGGCAGATTCTCGAAGTAGTTGTTGAAGATCTTATTATCGCGGTCCTGGATTCTAATCCCGCCAGCCTCCGCAGCGTCATCCCGGATAAAGTAGTTTCCATAAGCTTGGTTATTCTCACCACGGCGGAACACAACTTCGCCTGAGCTATCTAGAAAGACATTATGCCGAACGATATTGTCGCCGCATTTAACTGAGATATTTTCCCTCTCACCATTGGCGTCTTCGAACAAATTATTCTCAATGGTGAAACCGCCTGTCCCGGACTCGCTACCCAGTCCGAGCTTAAGGGTTTCCCACCCATTTGCGCCGCCACCGGAGTCAAAACGCTTGAAGTAGTTTCCCCGAACAACTGTATTTTGGAGGGAATTATTGCTATTCCTTAGCCAAATCATATTGCCTTTATTGTTCTTAAATTCAAAGCGGTTGTTCTCGATAAGAGAGTTCCGCATATTTTGGTTGCCCAAAAACCAGTCGGTTGCTGTCGAATTAAAGAATGACGAGTTCCGCAAAACAAAGTCGGCTTGTTTTGCATCGATGCGGCCTGCACCGATGAAATGCAGACCATCCAACGTGACGTACCGAGCATTGACGGTTATTTTATTGTTGAACTCAGCTTCACCCTGATTGGCTGCCCTGATTGTGAGCTGACCATTTTGGGAACCCCCGCTATTGATATTGAAGTTGCCGTTATAGTTGCCGTCATTCAAAATGATCGTATCGCCGGACCCGGCTGTTTGAAGCGCTGAGTTTAACTCTCCTGCGTTATTGACGGTGATGTCAGCCGCCAGGGCAGAGCTGGGTAAGGCGCCACAAAGAAAGACGGCTCCGATAAAAGAAGTATAATTGATACGCACACTTTTTTTTATATGGTTCACTTGGAAACCTCCCTTAATTTATATTTTTGGATGACCTCTGCTTACCGGGTCTGACGTCAGTCCTCCTCAAACTAAAGAGCGTCATTATTTATATTGGTATGCTGATGAAATCCAGCGATGGTTAGGCGTTTCTCCCCCCACTACTGATTTACTGCTTGGTGATTGTGACGCATCACCCATAATGCGCGTCAGTCATGTTGTCTGACGACGCGTAGAAACCGACGCTCTCACTCGCTGAGAACCGGCATGACGATAATGATTGGGAGGGCGAATAGGCCTTACCAATGGGTATGACCAATTATCATTAATACAACGCGCGCGCAATGTTTTTTCTGCAGTAACCTTCACGGCACAGGGCGTCCGTTTGGTTC
>CALFRH010000523.1 GCA_937919225.1 uncultured Parvularcula sp. | reverse complement strand
CCTTTTCGACGCCTTCCGCGGTGTGCTCCGGGGTATAGCGCATGTCGATGAGAAACTTAGCGCACTCTGGCGTGAAGGCCGGCATGCGCTCCCATCCGGATGACATATGCGCCACGGTCCCTTGTGGGCGACAATTCTCCGAAGCGTTTCTCGCAGCATAAGTGTCGAACCACTCTTCCAATTGCAAAATGAGCTGTGCAGCGTTCGCAATCGCATTGTCATATGGCATCAGGTGACGCGCACCGACATAATTGTGCTTGCCGGCAACAGTTACCTCTAACCATACAAACCCGACTTCTTCCCAGGTCACGGATGTACCAGATTTTGCGATGATCGCGCCATCCATTGGTGGCAGGGACTCGACAAGGTGACGACATCCCACGCCATGTCCGGTGTCTTCTGGCAAACCGGGACGGCTATGAGTTGGCATGCCGCCAGCGCCAAACCCAAAAAATAGGTTTCCGGCGAGCTTTGTATCCATCACAGCAAGTACGCGGGCCGTTTCAAGAATGCAGGCCGCATGACCTTTTGGGTTATGCGCACCCAACCCAAAAACATGACCATCTTCGACGAAAGCACACGCGCGCATATCGTCACGCAGCTCAGGTCCCGCCCATGGTAGGTCTTCCTCGGCATGATCGCTCGTCACGGTATCCAACGGCGCATAAAGCAAGAGCGATTTGTCGCCTTCACCGTCAATCCTCCCGATCGCGTTGGCTTGGCTCTTATTGAAGGACTGAGTGTCGGCGTTCACGCCATAGCGTCTTAGGCGAGCGCTGATTTGGCCTGCAAGCGATGCTTCTTCGCCGGTCGGCGAGCGCGTATTGACAAGCTCGCACAGTGTTTCAGTCAGATGCTCGTCCGAGATAAGTGTGTCTATGGATGAGACGGTGGCCAACACTAGACGCCCTCTTTCCAGTGCGGGGTGTCTGGCCAAGCTTTATCCTTCGGCGCACCGATCCAGGTGCCGGCAAGCTTCAACAGAATGTCTACGAAGATATTCTTCACAAAACGAATGGGATTCATTGTTGCGTTCCTCAATACGTCATCGGCTGTTGGAGGAATCCGTGCACGATGTGGAAGTAGTGCTCGGGGCGCTCCTCCTGCAAATGGTGAGAGGAGGCATCGAGGATGTGGAGTTGCCCGCGCTGCACCATATTCATCAGCATCAATGGATAATCAGGCGTCAGGAAATCGTCCTGTAGGCCCCAACAGAACAGAGTTGGACACGCAACATCTTTGAGTACTGGTTCCATTTCCTGCCACTCACCCCGTGGATTGTCCGACATCGCAGCCAATGCCATTTCTTCCGCGTTCAGCCTTTGCTCGAACCTCATTTTCACCGTTTCTTCGGGAATGAGATCCGGATTGTACCATTCTAGTCGCGCCATGAGCGCGCGCATCTTATCAAGGGTTGGACCTGCTTCGCCGCCATAATAAACGTCTCGCGCATTGCGACCGCGTCTTCCCCCTTCCGGCAGCGGGAATAGCGGGCCACGAAATACGGGCATGGAGCCAGTAATTGTCAGTGAACGGGCGCGCTCTGGAAATCGTGAGGCCAATCGGAGGGCGATTGTGCCGCCCCAACTGTTGCAAATGAAGTCTGCCTCTACGACCCCGAGACTATCCATCAGGCGCACAATTGAGCCGCTATGATAATCCCACATCGGTCCTTTGATTGTCTTCTTTGATGATTGTCCGTATTGAAGCAGGTCTGGCATAATGACCCTGTAATGCTTGGCGAAAAGTTGAGACACGACCGCGAAATCCGACCAAGCTGTGCAGCCTGGACCGCCGCCGTGCAGTAAGAATATTGTCCGGTCTGCTTCACCAAGTTCGATTGTATAATACTCGTCATCGCCAGCCAGAATCATTAGGCCATCAGGTGCTTGCTCAGGATGAAGGCTAAGCATCCTTTGCCTCCTGAATTTTTTGTCCATTAAATGGATGTGGCTCTGTAAACAGTTTGCGCCATTCCAGGATTGAGACGTCCGGACGATAGAGGCGTTCTGGCGGAGCGTTGGTCTCTTCGACCATCCAGTGGTCCTGACTTGAGAAATGGCCATGGAACATCCAGCGGATCGCCGTGAGGTAATGGAGGTAGTCCAGCCATTTGCTCAGTCCCTTTTT
>CALFRH010000522.1 GCA_937919225.1 uncultured Parvularcula sp. | reverse complement strand
ATTCGGTCATCCGAAGACAGCTAAGTCGCCTTGCCAAGCTTAACATTGCCCGCAGTTTTGTAGCCACCTACCGATTTTATGTCTTGAACCCCGTTATCTACTGCATTTGCGTAGGCTTTGTTGGGATTATCAAGCGGGACATTTTTGTTGATGTACACAGGTTGTGTCTCATAATAGATTTCGCCGTTTGCACGGTCGGTGAATAGTAGGTCTACTAGGAAGTATGCCTGCCCATCTTCAGTGGTCCAGTATCCGTTGGTTTCAAGTATTTTTATTACATCACTTCGTTCTAGGTCGAAGTCATCTGCACCGCCGGGGAAATCTGTCTCTCCTATACCGTCAACTTTTGTTCCTTCGATCTCGACCCGATCGTCGTTTACACCCTCTTGGTAGGTCAGCGGCCCATCCAGAACAAGGTCCGGTGTTGAGGCTTGCAAATCTGCTCTGGTCAATTGTTGATCGTACCTGGGGTCGTAGTTCTCTAGCGCCGTCTCCACGTTCGACAATTCTACTTCAAGCAAAACGTAGTTGTGTTTGTCGACTGGCAGTTTCAGGTTCCCTGCGGTGCTTTTATTTAGGTCTATTCCCACTTCGAACCCATCGATCTTTGCGCCATCTATTACTAGATCAAAGACGTTATTACCAATGCTGATCCCATCTCTAGGAGAAGAAAACTGGGTATGGTCCTTACCTATGAGATCGAAGTCTTTGAGAATATAGTGGGCGGTGTACTCGAGGTGCGCACCGCCTTGCACACTCCAAGCGGTGAAACCGTCAAGTTCGCTCCAGACATCATGCCCTTGTCTTGGATTGGCTTTTACGACAACAAGGCCTTCTTTCGCCGCGAATGCTTCATTATTCTCAAAGAGACGAATTGAGGCATCATCAGCCGTGACATCGTCATCGTAGTAGAGGGCCTCGGGGAACTCGAATAGATCCGAGTCGAAGTTAATCATTTGGTCATCACCATTGCGGTGAAAATATGTGAAGCCTGTGTTTACACTTGCTGCAACGTTGTCTGAAGATTCGACCAATCTACCCTGGAACCAAAACCCGTCTCCACCTCGAGCTATGTCAAATGTAGTGCTGCTTGTCTCAGAAGTACCCTTTGGACGCGCCCAACTAATCCCTTTGGCATAAATTGCGATGTTGTCGACCCATGCCCCTGTCTCGTTTCCAGTTTCGGCTACATAGCCCGCGCCAAATGTATCGTAACTAGCATTGTTCTCCAAAACGGCATTTGAGTCGTGATGCACGTAGCCCCAACCTGGAGAGCCAAAGACGGCGTTACCTACGAACATGGCTGGGTCTTCTAAGTCCTCAACCCCGGCTCGGTGGATGTGGAGCGAATAACGCCCCTGTACGTTGCTATCGAACTTGATATCGTTGAAGTCACTCACTGGGCGGCTATCGAGCGATTTGTCGGTCCTACCTAATTCATGAAACTCAGCGTAGCGTACATCAACTTTGTCAGAATGCATGAACATCACATGACCACGCTCAAATACTTCCGCATCTTCAGCGTTCTCAGTTTCCACAGAAATATTGCGTGTATAGTTACCAACTGAAGTCTTCAGATCCGCTCGCGGACTATCGTGATCATAAACCAGTGGCTCGTCAAAAAAGATCAAGCCGTCAGCGCTAATCTCTGTAATAACGCGCACTTCGTCTTCCGGCTCATAGTGACGCTTTCGTCCGATACTTCCATCATATTTGTAGCCTTCGTAATGGGTTCCGGCAATGACGATAGTATCGCCCACCTTCCAACCTTCTGGTACTTCGGCAAAGCGCACCCAACTATCGCCGGCCATTGGGTCCTCAACCACTTTCTCGTGAGAATCCTTAGTTGCTCCATGGATCGAGGTCTCGCCATGCGAGATAAGCCCGCGAGATAAAAGGAACGGGTCCCAAGCTGGGTCGATCGCGCCGTTGTTCGCGACAATCATATCGACGTTCACATCCGGGTCGATCGGATCATCACTTGTCCCAACCACTAGTTTGCCCGTTGGGCTCACTTCAAACGTGTCAAACACTATCCGACTGTCAGTGTCCGTCTCGAAGTCAAGCGTACCATCAACCCTAACGGTAAAAAGGCTGGCGTTGCTGACCGTCCCGTACGACACTTGAATACCATCAGGGATCAGCACTTTCGCATCGTCGCCAGGAACACTACCGTTGTACCAAGTGGCAGAGTCGGACCAAGCTCCATCCTTTACCGCTATATGGGTGGCGTCGCTGCGATCAACCAAATTCATTGCAGCCATGTGTTCTTCATGTTTGCTGTCATTGACGTCGTGGAAATGCGCTTCCCCACTAGCCTTTACAGCAGCGACATAGGCGGAAATCTCCGAGGCAGAAGCACCCTCGCCCGGAGGCGCAACCATCGGAACACCTCCGTCATCATGGCCCATGTCTCCATCGTCGTGGCCCATGCCACCATCGTCGTGGCCCATGCCACCGTTGCCGATCTCGCCCTCTCCGGTAAACGTAAATGTAAACGCCCCTTGGGCCAGTTCTTCGCCCGTGCCATTGGGGCCTGAATATGCAGAGACAACAAGTTGGGCACCGCTATCGTCAGAGCCAATCTCATCGGCAGCAATTAAAACCGGAAAGGTATTGTGAAGCAAAACGGCTTCTTGATACTCGACAAGAATGCTTCGGACTACACCTTGGCCCGTTGTAAGCACCTCAAGCGCGAGGTTACCGGCATCCATACCTGCAAGGTTGACAGTCTCGCCGATAGCGAAAGTCTGCACTAATTCGCTAGTCGTCAAATCAACACCCGATAGAGCAATTTGAAGGGGGCCGACTGGACCATTTTGGCCTTCATCCAAACTGCCATGCCCGCCCTCATTTCCTTGATCGCCCGCTGCCCCACCGCCATTATCATCGTCCAGGATGTCGTCTTCTTCTCTAGCCTCCTGAATCGATCTGCCCGACGGAACGCCGCTTGCACCCATCAATCCGCCGAACGCTAAAAGTAGTAACAAAAGAGGGTTCATTGAGCGCACCCCTCGCCAAAGATTGAACGCGGGAACGGGCAGCTGGCTGTGGTCATCTTTCAGGCCTCTTCGGGCTGGTGGGATTATCGAACGTACGCAAATTACCAGGCACTCAGGCACGCAGAACCGCACTACAAACACGGCGAATCTGTGATTTAACTTTGGCCGCATCTAGGCGAATACGCCAAAGCTGAGCTATAATATCGAAGAGTTTTGTTAATTGTTGTTGAATATGCGCCTAAAAGCAGACGCCCAATCAGCGGTTTTTCGCGCAGTTGCATCCGAAGGCAATGCAAGCCGCGAAAAGTAGCTCGACACGGAGCCAGGCGGCCCGATGATGCACCTGTCATTCACTTATGCTCAACCTCATTGCTACAACAACTCGCAACTTGGTTGGAAATAAAGCAGCTTGAGATATCCGTTGTCCTACCTTGGTCGGCCTGACCTGCTCCCTTTGAGTCCGCTAGTTTAGGTTAGCTCTGTTCAGGTTTTGGTCTTCCTTTGACCGGTTAGCATATTCTGTCGGTGTCATGCCAGCGAGGCTGGAATGGGGGCGGTGGGCGTTAAAGTCGTTGCGCCATGCCGCCACCAGATTGCGGGCATGGCGCAGGTTTTCGAACAGGTGTTCATTCAGGCATTCGTCACGCATCCTACCGTTGAAGCTTTCCACAAATCCATTTTGTGTGGGCTTGCCGGGCGCGATGTAGTGCCAGGCAACCTTGCGGTCTTCCCGCCATTTCAAGATCGCATTAGAAGTCAGTTCGGTGCCGTTGTCC
>CALFRH010000521.1 GCA_937919225.1 uncultured Parvularcula sp. | reverse complement strand
GCTTTGCCTGCTCAGCTAATGCGTCCGGCTCAATCATGTGACTCATCATCAGAAAGCCAACGGTATCCATGCCAAGATCTCGCGCGGCGGCGATATGTTGCTTTGATATGTCAGCTTCGGTGCAATGCGTTGCGATACGAACTGAACGAACGCCCAAATCGTAGGCTTCTTTCAGGTCTTGCACCGTGCCTATACCTGGCAGCAAGAGCGTGGTCAGTCGAATGTTCTTCGTGACGTCCGCAACCGCGGCAATCCAGTCTCGATCAGTGTGTGCGCCAAAACCTTAATTGAAGGACGATCCGTTCAGACAGTCTCCATGAGCGATTTCGATTGCGTCGACCCCTGCTTCATCAAGCGCTTTTGCGATAGCTTGAACCTGCTCGATCCCATACTGGTGGCGAATGGCGTGCATACCATCTCTGAGCGTCACGTCTTGAATATAAATTGGCGTTTGCGTGGGATCTAGAGTCATCAAATTCAACTTCCTAAGCTGCGTTTGCGCGCAATTTCTTGCGCTGTCGCCATTGCTGCAGACGTCATGATATCGAGATTACCCGCATAGGCAGGCAAGTAGTGCGCAGCGCCTTCAACCTCTAACATCGTAGTTGTCTTGATCCCTTCAAAGGTTCCAAGTCCGGGAATGTGGATCGGATTGTTGGCGCCAAAACGTTCGAACTGAATATCCTGCTTTAAGCGATAGCCTGGAACATAATTTTGGACCCGCTCGATCATTTCTAAGATCGACGCTTCGATCTCTCGCTCGGCACCATTGGAAGACAATGTAAAGACCGTATCCCTCATGATCATGGGAGGCTCTGCCGGGTTCAGAATGATGATTGCTTTTCCTTTTTCGGCGCCGCCGACTTTCACGATGCCTTCAGATGTCGTTTCGGTGAACTCATCAATATTTGCGCGCGTTCCCGGACCTGCGCTCTTCGAGGATATTGAAGCAATAATCTCCGCATAGTGGACACGCGCGACTTTAGAGACGGCCGCCACAATCGGTATGGTGGCCTGCCCACCGCACGTCACCATATTCACATTCGGTTGATCTAAATTCTCGTTACCGTTTACGACCGGAACCACATGCGGACCAATCGCTGCCGGGGTGAGATCGATGATGACTTTACCGGCATTTGTGACGACATCGCTATGATAGGCATGCGCCTTGGCAGAAGTAGCGTCGAACACAATGTCGATCTCGTTCCAGAGCGTCATCTTGCACAGGCCATCAATACCTTCTGATACGGTCTCCACGCCTAGGCTGGCTGCGCGTGCTAGTCCGTCAGATCCTGGGTCAATCCCAACCATGGCCGAGAGATTAAGACAGTCAGCCATGTTCTGAATTTTTATCATCAGGTCCGTACCAATATTCCCAGACCCAATAATTGCGACATTCGCTCGTTCGGTCATTTACCCCTCGCTCAACGAAAACTGGCACGCGCCGATCCCGCCGATGCGCGCGGTTATCGTCTGTCCCGGTTGAAGGGTGACCATCGGCCCGAGAGCTCCGGTGAGAATGACTTCTCCAGCGTTCAGACCGATGCCGTGCGCACTTAGAGTTCGAACCAACCATGCGCCTGCGTTGAGCGGATGGCCTAAGCAGGCAGCCCCCGCTCCTATCGAAGCGACCTTACCATCGACCTCGACGACCATTCCGCATGTGTAGAGATCGAGGTCTTCAAGACATTGCTTCTGCTCGCCAAGGACGTAGAGCGCTGAGGAGCCATTGTCTGCAACTGTGTCCGCAAATGTAATTTGCCAATCCTGGATCCGACTATCAACCACTTCAATTGCGGCGACAGCGTGATCGGCGGCTGCCGCAAACGCTTCTGGTGTGCAGTCTGGATCGAGGATGTCCTTGCCTAATACTATAGCGATTTCGGCCTCTGCCTTTGGCTGAATGAGCCTGTTTGCTTCGACAATTTCCCCGGTTAGAACGCGCATATCGTCAAAAAGAACGCCAAAGTCTGGTTGATCTACACCAAGTTGTTGCTGAACAGCCTTCGAAGTTAATCCGATCTTGCGACCGGAAATGGTTCGCCCATTCGCCGTCCAGAAGTCAGTATTGATGGCCTGTACCGCGTAGGCGCCATCCACATCCGTGGGATCCAGTTCCGGTCTAAGCGGAGGTATGATGTCGCCGCTATAGGCGTCGCGCAGAGCACTCGCCATCTCTTCATATTGTCTCACGCGCAGTCCTCGATCGTCTTGAAGGTCATAAATGCTGCTTAATCGCCGGAATTTTCCTGGAGGAATGCAATCGCAATCCGGTTATAGAGCTCTGGGCACTCATGTTGCGGCCAGTGCCCGCACTCATCGAAGAGCTCGAGTTTCGATTCAGCAATGTTCTCGTGCATTTTATCAGCTTCGGGCACTTCGCCGAACGGATTGTTACGCCCCCAGATAATCAAAGTCGGTACTGTGATCTGCTGCAATTGTTCGGGCTGCATCATATTGCGCTGTCGGATTTCCATGTTCTGCAAGCAAAGCAAATTATGGAGGTTCTTTTGAAATTCAGGTTGGTGATAGATTGTGTAGCGCGTTTCGACGAGTTCCTCGGTCGCATCAGCGTTATCGTGCATTAGCAATTGTAGACGCTTGCGGGTGAGATCAATATCATCTTCCATCACCGCTGCGGTTGTCGAGTTTCTGATCCGCTCCATGATTTCAGGATTAGCTTTGGTGCCTCCTGCCGCAATGAGTTGCAAAGACCGCACGCGCTCAGGATGGTTGAGCGTCAAGATTGTAGCGGTCCATCCCCCAAGACTCTCACCAGCGAGATGAGCTTTCTCAATGCCCATGGCATCCATATAATTTATGACGTGTTCGACATAGCTCGGGATCTCATAATTAAAGTCAGGTTTTCCAGTAAACCCGTGCCCTAGAGCGTCTATAGAGTGGCAGCGAAATCCCGCCTCGACGTGTGCGCGAATGTTTCGCGTAAACGCCTCCATATGCCCGGACGTACCGTGCATCATAATCACGTCCTGTCCTTAGCCGGCAATAAGAGCGCGCGTTTTGACGCCCTTTGCGTCTATATGTTTTACTTCAAATTCTAGACCCAGTAGGTCTCCCCAAATCGTCATTTCATTTTCCTTTTTTCAATTTGGCTGACACATGAAAACGCCCATTCCCGTGAGCCAGTCAGGCATTGGTGCGTAAGCGAGAACTTCGCCTTGGGAGAAACGGGTTGCTGAATGCATGATGAGCCAGTTACGAATTTCGTTTGCGCCATTTCCAGCCGTTTCGACGAGGGCGTCGGCGGAGGTATTGGCGACCCATTCCTCCGTTTTTCCGTCGCAGAGCGCTTGCAAGAACGCCCGATCAAATTCCTCATTCAGATCGGGCGGCGCGTTCACAATGATAGCGCGCCGACGGGTCTCGTATCGTTGCCAATCGCCGCGCCCATTTTTCCAGCTATCCACGAGAAAGACATCATTGTCTGATTTTGGAGCGCGCCAGTCTGGAAACGGTAACTGATGCGACAGCCCCCCACTGCCAATCACCGCAACTGTGATATTATCGGGTAGCAGTTCAATGGCGGCTTTAATCGCCGTGCCAAGGTCAAGACAACGCTGAAGGCTTGGGAGTGGCGGCGCGAAACTATTGACCATAATCGGCACGACAGGAATCTGGTTCTGTTTGGTCAGATATTGGATGGCATGACTGATCCCGAGATCAATGACAAAGCGGGTCGAGAAACACATGTCGAACCCGCTCTCCAACAAGTGGTTTGCGATTGACAATGCATGTGTTGGACTCGTCTTTTGTCGTCCCTCTGGTGTGCCGTGCTCACCGCTCGCAATCAATTCATCAACCCCAATTGCAAAACTCGGCATCAAGTCCAACCAGTGGCCTCGAAAGTGGTTGGACCCAATAATGACGGCCAAGTCCGGTTTATGTTTGTGGATCACTTCGCTCGCTGTTTCGAGCGCGGTCTTGAAGCTGTGTGCTTCGTCCAAATGGTCGACTTTGTCCCATTGTGTGTTCATGAGCGTGGTATGCGACGCACCGATGCCGACAACGATTTCACCCATCTGACTTTTCTCCAAGAAAGTTGAGCACGCTGAGCGTGAGAAACTTCGTCAATTGACGAAGTTCGCTAAGCGCAACGCAGTTCATCCCAAGAGCAAAATCAATGTTCGGCAGCTTGGCTTTTGCGAGTCCGATCCGCGCGGTGGGAATGCCGAGCCCACGAAGAATATTAGCGTCTGTTGCTCCAGACATGACGGTAAAAGGAATGTGCGGCTGGCCATGAATGGATTCCCAAACCCTGATTGCGGTCTTTATGACCGGAGACGTTGGCGGGGTACGGGAGGCATTGATCGTTTGCGTCACGCGGTAACTGGTTTGTAGGTTGAGCGCCGCGCTAAACGTCTTCAGCGCTTCAGCGAATTCC
>CALFRH010000520.1 GCA_937919225.1 uncultured Parvularcula sp. | reverse complement strand
GGAAAGGCTTGAGTTTCACGGGCACGTGGACTTTAGCGCCATTCAGCAATCGAGTGCGGCGCAGCCTTCCACCGGAGAGGGCCTGGCAGACGGGCTTGATTTGGTCTCTAACTTTTAAAGCGGCGTCCTATGACAGTTTATTCGGGCACCTATTATGACGGTGTGTCGGCGATGGCCCATCCGGTGTCCATCGCCATCACCGATGAAAATCTGGTTATTTCCGTCGACCAAGACCGGGTGGAATGGCCATTCAAAACCCTCCGCCTGTTGCAGGAGAGTGAAGCGGAACTCCGGATAGGGACAAGCTTGCGCGGCGATGCCGTACTGGTGCTGGATCAACCGGCCGCGGCGGCCCTGCAAGCGGCCTACCCCCCCCTATTTGACAAGGGTCGGATGCGGCGACGCTTTGCCCTTTTCATCGGCGGGTTAATCGCCGCCTGCGCCTTGGTGGCGGCGGGGTTATTCATCGGCATTCCAGCGGCTTCCGAGCCCTTAGCGCAACGCACGCCCAAGGGGATCGAGCAGCAAATCGGCGAAAACCTCACTGCCCAGATTAGTGTCATTCTGCGCCCATGCCCGAAGGAGAGAGCGGAAGAAGGACGAGCCCAGATAGAAGCGGTCCTGAACCAAATGGCCATTGCGGGGGAGGTGGGCTTTCCCATCACCTACTGGGTAGTACGGACGGATATGGCCAATGCGTTTGCCCTACCCGGTGGGCATGTGGTGGCCACCCGCGGCCTTTTTGATGCCCTTGGCGAGGATCAAGAGGCCTTTTGGGCGGTCATGGCCCATGAGATGGGTCACGTTCGGGACCGACATTCAATGCAAGCAGTCTACCGCAATGCAGGACTTTCCCTCCTGCTTGAAGCCATCACCGGCGGCTCAGGTCTGGCACAGCAAGCCATTCTATTGGGGGGGCAATTGGAGGGCCTTCGCCATACGCGGAGCCATGAGGAGGACGCAGACGAGGCCGCCTTCGCTATTATGCGCGCAAACGGCATGGACCCAGCCGCCCTTGCCCACGCTTTCGAGGCAATCACGCACACCCTTTCCGAAGAAGGGGAAGAGGGCGACGAGGAGGGTTCGTCGGGCGCCACCTGGTTCGACAGCCACCCCAACACCGATGCCCGCATTCGAGCTGCACGGGCCGCCGCAACAGGAACGTCACAATTGCCGATGACGGCTGAAGAATGGCAGGCGGCATCGAGTTTGTGTAACGCAGGCTAAAACCCTTCACGCCTTCGCAGCGACACGAAACGCCGTGAGCTGTCTCGGCCCACACTTCTTGAGCCCATGAACACCATGGTTAACCGGCGATTAAGCCTGTTTGGCGAGTTTGTCCGTAACTCACCAAGGGAGCCTGGCCACCATGTCTCAGTTTACAGCGTTGCGACCCCTCGTCCTGATGTCACTCTGTTTAGCGATTGCCAGTTGTGCCCACCGCGGGACCGACGATCAGTCTGTGGGAACGCTCCCATCACCTGCACCAAAACCGGCACCCCATGCCAAAGTGGGGAACCCCTATGTCATCGAAGGCGTCCGGTACGTGCCGCGGGAGGATCCCTACTATAATGAAGTGGGCGTTGCCTCTTGGTACGGACAACAATTCCACAACAAGCTCACCGCGAACGGTGAGCTGTTCGATATGAACCGCCTGACGGCGGCCCACAAAACCCTGCCGCTTCCTTCCCTTGTCCGGGTCACCAACCTGGAAAATGGGCGCACCGCAGTGTTGCGCCTCAATGACCGTGGGCCATTCGCGGGCGATCGCATCATCGATTTGTCCCGTCGGGCCGCCGAGGTGCTGGGCACAAAAGAGCAGGGGCTAGCTCAAGTCAGGGTCGAATATCTCGGACCCGCCGATCTGGACGATGCTATCACCGCGCTCAATCAGCCAGAGGATTATGCCGCGCTTGAGTTACCGGGCCAACTCCCGCCGTCTTTTGTTGCTGCGGCCGCCAGCCCGACACCCGTTATACCGCAGCCGATTACCCCCATCGTGACTGTGCCCGCCGCACCACCAGCGGGGGTTTACGCCGCCGCCCCCGTTAAGCCGATCATGGAACCGATCAAGGTCACCTATACCAAGATTGAGGACCTTATCCCGCCCACGCCAAGGGCATCGGAGATCGCGGGCTATTACGTACAGGTCGGTGCCTTCCGCTCAGCGGACAATGCAAGGGCGGCACGGGACATTCTTCCCATGGCTTTGCCCGTTCGGGTCGATAGCGATCTGGCGAACGGCGCGCCAACGCTGCACCATGTTCGTATCGGCCCTTACACCCATGCCTTTGCCGCCCAAGAAGCCAAGAAGGTTGCCGCTAACAAAGGCTTCACGGATGCCCATATTGTGAGGCGGGCAGGGACCGAGTAACCTTGCGCACGCGAGTGTAAAGGGCGCGCCCGCAAGACGGTCATCCGGTTTCGTGACACGCGGCGCGACAACAGAAAAACGGCACGATGTTGGCGGTTCGATGAACCGAAAAAAGTAGCCGAGTATGGTGGTATATAACGATGGTCGAGGTGGTCTGGCGCCGATGGGGGATAATAATCGCCTGGGCAATTGCCTCTGCCGGTGGTTTGGCGCATGCGGAGCAATATGTCCGCACCAACGCCCCCCACGCGGTTATCCTCGACGATGAAACGGGCACAGTTCTTTTTGAAAAGGCGGCTCAAACGCCAATCCATCCGGCTTCTATGAGCAAACTCATGACCGCGGGGATTGTTATCGACCTTCTCCACCGAGGCGAGCTGACCCTCGACACTCCTTTCTCTGTGTCAGAGCGCGCCTGGCGCACCGGTGGGTCGAAGATGTTCGTTCTGGTGGATACGGACATCCGCGTGGAGGACCTCCTCAAAGGCCTCTTGGCGCAATCCGGCAATGATGCAGCAATCGTTCTTGCCGAGAATGTTGCGGGGACGGAGGAGGCTTTTGTCACCCTGATGAACGAGCGAGCGAAGGCCTGGGGGCTAACGTCGTCCACCTTTGCTAATGTCACAGGCCAGACCGACCCCGGCCACCAGATGAGCGCCCTCGATTTGGCCCGCCTGGGGCACCTTCTCTGGAACCGATATCCAGACTATCGCTATTTGTTCGGGATCGAAGCCTTCACCTGGTCGGATATTGAGCAGCGCAACCGCAACAGCCTTCTTGGCAACTTCCCCGGCGCGGATGGCATGAAAACGGGCTATACGGAGGAGGCCGGGTGGGGCGGTGGTGGGACCGCAGAGCTAAATGGGGTGCGCCGGTTTACGGTGGTCGCTGGCCTCGATTCGTCCCGCGACAGGACCCGGGAAGCCGCCCGCCTGATGGAAGCCTCGTTCGCTGATTTTGAGACCCGGGCTTTTTTCGAGCCCGGCACCATCATCGCGACCGCAGAGGTCTTCGGCGGCCAATCCGATACCGTTCCCTTACGAATTGATGTGCCTGTTTCTTTTACGCTGCATCGGCGGGCGTTAAGCCGCGCCAGCGCCAAGGTGATCTATACCGGCCCGCTCACCGCACCCGTTCGGGAGGGCGATCAGGCTGCCGTCCTTGAGGTGACGATCCCAGGCCAAGGGACCCGCGAATTCCCTCTTTATGCCGCTGAGACTGTCAAAGATTTAGGCGTGCTGGCAAAGATGGGAAGCGGGCTCAAAGCCCTGTTCACACCGCCAGAGGAACCGATTTTTTGACACGCGGCACATTTATTACCTTCGAAGGGCCTGAGGGCGCGGGGAAAACCACGCAAATTGCCCGCCTTGCTGACACCCTTCGCGCCGCCGGACATAAGGTGCTCCTCACCCGGGAGCCGGGTGGCACCCATGAGGGGGAGGGGGTTCGCGCCTCCCTCCTGGACGAGCGGGCGACCTGGTCCCCCCTTGCTGAGGCGCTTCTCATGAATGCCGCGCGGGACGCCCATATGGGGCAAGTCATTCTGCCGGCGTTGGCTCGTGGCGAGACCGTCCTGAGCGACAGGTTTGCTCACTCAACGCGTGCTTATCAGGGTGGCGGCGGCAAGGTGGACCCAGCGCTCTTAGCCGCTATTGAGCAAGCGGTGTGCACGCGCATGCCGGACCTGACCCTTATCTTTGACTTACCTCCGGAGCTTGGCCTTGCGCGGGCGGGCGAGCGGGGCAGGGCCGACCGGTTCGAAGCCAAGGGGATGGACTATCACCGCGCTGTGGCGGCCGCCTTCAGACAGATCGCTGAAGAAGACCCCGCTTGCGTACGCGGGGACGCCGATGGTTCCATCGATAAGGTTTCAGAAGAAATATTGAATTCCATTCGCGCGCACCTTCCGTCTCTGCTATCTGGGTCATGATGAGTAGGGCGAGATGAGTAAAACGCCATGACGGAGATAAGCTCGACACCTCTTCTTCTTGCTCCCCATACGGCGGATCAAGTGGAAACGGCGCTTA
>CALFRH010000519.1 GCA_937919225.1 uncultured Parvularcula sp. | reverse complement strand
AGGGGTTACTATTGGTAGAGGAGCAGTTGTGGCGGCCGGAGCGGTTGTATCAAAAGATGTTCCCGAATACTCACTGGTAGGCGGCGTGCCAGCAAAAGTAATCCGCGAAATCAGTCATGCGCAAGAGTAAAGGTTAGTCTATGAAGGTGCGCTTTTGCTGGAGTGATCTCTCCGGTTACATGGCCGCATGCTGGAAGCAGCTGCACAGAAACCCGCGGTTCGAGCTTCGCGTGTTAGCGTACAGCAATAGTCAGCAAACTTCTTTTGCACCCGGCATTATGGGCGAAGTAGATTGGGTGCCTCTGGCTGAAAACGAACGTTCAAACTTGGTTGTCGTGCATAACGAGGTTGCGAAATTCGTCCCCGATATAATCGTGATCGCAGGGTGGCTGAATGCCGCGTACATGAAGTTATCTCGCATGAAGGAGTTCGGACAAAAGCGCTACATTATGGCCATGGATACTCCTTGGCAGGGCACCTTAAGGCAATACCTCGCTCCTCACGTTCTGCGATCTTATCTCAATCGAATGGATGCTGTCATCGTGACCGGCGAGCGAGCCTGGTTGTACGGTAAAAACTTGGGTATCCCTGAAAACAGGCTATTCAAGGGGCAGTACGGGGTCGACCATGATAGTTTGAGTACGCTTTTTGAAGAGCGTATCTCGACCGCGTGGCCAAAACAATTCGTATTTGCCGGTAGATATTCTGAAGAGAAAGGCATCGCTGATTTAATAAAAGCGTATCAGCTTTACCGCCAACGTGTGCCCGATCCGTGGCAACTGGTGTGTTGTGGTAAAGGTGAGCTGGAAGAGCTATTAGTTAAACAGGAAGGTGTAGTAAATCGAGGATTCGTGCAGCCCGCGGAACTGTACGAGGTTTTCGCGCAGTCTGGAGCGCTCGTTATGCCAAGTCATTTTGATCCTTGGCCGTTAGCGCTAGTCGAGGGTTGCGCTGCGGGGTTACCCATCATCGCTACGCACGCTTGTGGTAGCGCAGTGGAGTGTGTGCGCCAAGGTTTCAATGGTTTCATGTGCCCTTCGAGCAGCCCGGCTTTGCTGGCAAATGCGTTGACAAAGATGCATTTCTCTTACGAGTTGTTACCGGAATTCGGATCGCGTTCGTTGGCACTGGCATCAGCTTACTCAACAGAACAATGGATGCGTCGATGGTGCGATGTTTTCGAGCAAACTATGAGATCGTGAGGTGAATCGGGATCATTTAGAAAACGGAGGAGCGACTATATGCCGGCTTCAAATATGGGCGTCTATTTCTCATCGAACGACGCAGTGCTTGATTGGGCTATTCCTTTCCTAAAGAGTTTGCGTGCTCACAATCCTCATATACCCGTTAGTCTCATCCCATTTGACGAAAACTGCGAGAAGACAATTGAGCTTGCGAATGAGTTTGATTTTTCTGTTTTTAATCACAAGAGCTTTGCAGCGCTTGAGGAGATCGGTGCGAAACTTGAGCTTGGTCACTCGCCTTACGGCCCGAATTGGTTTAGGCGTTACGCTTCTTTTTGGGGGGAGTTTGAGCACTTCTTATACTTAGATGCCCGCCAAGTCATCTTGTCGGATCTTACTCGCTTCGTGATGGCGACGCAGCGCTTCGAATTGGATTTGGTGTATTACGATACTGCGTTGAACCAAGTATACAATCCAGGAGAAATCAGAACTAAATTCATTCAGACTGGAAGAGCGCGCGGCTTTAATTCCGGGCGATGGGCATCCCGCCGCAACTTGTTTTCGTTGCGGGAGTTCAACGAAGCGGCGGACATGATCAAAAATGAGAGAGTTCAATTCAATGCTCGAAACACCGACCAAGCATTTATCAATTTTTGTTGTGACAACAAAGGCATTCGATCTGCTTCAATATCAGATATACTTGGAGACTTAGTGTCAACCGGGTGGGCTCGGCAGGTTGGACGGCCATATCAGGACGAAGAGGGCGTTTGGCGGCTGTGGGACCACGGCGGACTGGAGCACAAAAAAAAGCTCCTACTAATGCACTGGGCGGGAATCGGGTTTCAAGACGGACTACCCAATAGCGAGTTGCTAAAAAAATTTGGCAAGATTCCACGTCAGCGAAATATATCAAAAATCGATCGAGCGCTGCGAAGGTCATTCTCCTTCCGCAAACTCATCAACAAGCTATGATGGCGCCTCTATTGTGACGAGCCCAAGAATATCTTTTATGATGCCCGGGTTTCCAAAATGCGGAACGTCCAGTCTTTGTGATCTCATGAAGCAAAATGCAGATGTTTTTATACCTACTCCAAAGGAGCCGAGTTTCTTTTCAATCGGTAGGTTTGAACGCGAGTTGAGCTGGGGATGGTATAATTCCCTCTACGAAGGAGCGGAAAATAGTCGTGCGGTTGGAGATTGCACTGTAAACTACTGTTGTTCGCGGGCGCGTAGCCTGGCAAGTCCGGCAACTATCGCAGAGTTTTTTCCTGACTTGCGGCTAATATTTGTCGTACGCGATCCGATAAGGCGAATAGAAACGCATTGGAGACATCATGCGGTTATTGGCCACCCAAGGGGATTACCCGCGTTCAATTCCGCGGTTGAGAGATTCTCGATGTTTGTGAATACGTCCAGATATTATTCGCATATAAATCGATTTCGCGCTCACTTTTCCGACGATCAGATTCTAGTTCTGTTTTTTGAGGACTTTGTGAGAGATCCAGTTTCTACGACTAACAAGGCATTGAAGTTCGTCGGCGTAGACGCCCAAACGAGTTTCGAGCGCCCGAATGATCCAAGGAACCGAAACGATTCTAAATATAGGGATGGCGCGTTAGCTAGTTGGATAAGAACTGTTCCTGGCTATAGGTCCCTAAGGCGCCTCACTCCCTCTGCAATTAGCGGGATCATCCGACCAGCGCTTAAGGTAAGAAATTCCGAGCAAATGAGTTGGAGCCCCGATGTATTGGAGTGGGTTGTCGCCGAACTAGAAGATGATTGGGCGCGTTTGCTCAAATTTGCGAATAAAGAAGATGCGGATTGGATGCTAAATGCCAATGCCTATTTGTGATTTTAATATAACAGTCTGAGATAAATTTTGAAAATCTCGATTTACTCGAATCTCGCCAGAACGCTTACTCCCGCGACAGGGGTGGGGCGCCACTGTAATG
>CALFRH010000518.1 GCA_937919225.1 uncultured Parvularcula sp. | reverse complement strand
GTGCCGGCCCCGACGAGATACAGATTATCAGGCCCCTCGGCCTTGTTGTGAAACCTGAACCAGGCTGACTGCGTGAAACTTGGTGCGATCGAAAATCCAGCCCCAGCAGGACTAAGATAATCATGCGCAAAGTCTTCCGGGGTCATCCAGAAATCGTGCACCAAATGATCCTTGAGGTTCGGCAACATGGTTTCTTGCAGCGCCGCGACAACCCGATCGCGGAGGATACTTCCCTGCGTTTCCCAGTCGACATCGCCTTGCAGATTTGGCACCGGGACAAGCGCATAGAAGCTATCACATCCCTTCGGGGCAAAGTTTGGATCCGTCGCAGTTGGCCGATGCAAATAGAGCGAGAAATCGTCGGCCAAAACCTTGCGGTTAAAGATATCGTTTAACAGCGCTTTGTAACGCGGTCCGAGCCAAATCGTGTGATGTTCGACCTCCGGATATGTCGTATCTGTCCCAAAAAACAGAACAAAAAGGCCCATCGATTTCTTGGCGAACTTCGCTTTGACTTTCGCAGAGCGGTCGACTTCATTAGGTGGCACCATGTTCTGATAAAGATGCGCAGGGTCGACGTTTGAGACAACCAGATCGCAGTCGACGTGTTCACCGCTCGCCAGTTCCAGCCTGGTAATATTGGCGTTCTCGCTATGCAAGCGCGTGACGGTTTCTCCTAATCGGATCTGAATCCCCTGTTCGGACATCAGCCTCGAAAACGCGTCAACCAGGGCACCTGTCCCGCCCATCGCAAAATGTACGCCGTGCGCCCGTTCGAGAAAGTGGATGAGATTGTAGATGCAAGTCGTATCGAACGGATTCCCGCCAACGAGCAGGGGTTGCACCGAAAAGGCCTGTCGCAGTTTGTCATGTTTGAGGTGCGACGAAACCAGATCCCAAACCGACCGTCGGACCCCCAAATTCAGCATTTGTGGCGTGATTTTTGCCATTTCGGTAAACGAGTGAAAAGGTTGATCGGCAAGTTGCTCGTACCCGACTTCATAAATACGGCGCGATTCCTCTAAAAGCGAGAGATAGCCGGCTTCATCTTCCGGAGAAATCCGTCGAATCTCCCGAAGCGTATCGTCGACCGTCCCGCCATAATCGAAAACGTCGCCATCGGGGTACCGGAACCGGTACCAGGTATTGAGTGGAACAATGTCGACATAATCACGGATGTCTTTGCCGAAGAGATCAAACAGTTCTTCAAACAAAAACGGCGCAGTAATCACAGTCGGCCCGGCATCATATTGAAAGCCGTCACGTTCAAACACCTGGGCCCGGCCGCCCAACCGTGAACAACGATCCAAGACCGTTACATCGTACCCTTTTGCGCGCATTCGTAGCGCCGCAGCGATGCCGCCAAATCCTCCGCCAATGATCGCTGCGTGGTTCATGCAGCTTCTCCCACAGGTAAGATCGTCGCTAGTCCTTTCCGAGCGTAGGCGGATAATAGCGATCCGCTGCCACGTGGGAGTTGATCAGCCAAGCGGGCTGCCAATCGATAGTTTTCGACCGCGATCTGACGAGCTTGTTCACCTTGAGAGGACGATGCGTCCTGTCCTCCAAGCACTGAGATTATGTTTGGTTGCCCTTGAATAATATCGTTCGAGATATCCTCGATATCATCTGCGATCTGATACGCGAGCGCGAAAGCGTCCGCGGCATAGCCTACTTGCTCACTCGCTTGTTGATGTCCGGCTTCTATTAGCGCCAGCTCAACTGGTAGAGCTAGCAGGGGTGCTGATTTTGATTTTGCAATTGTTTCGTAGAGATCCAGGCTGAGCGAGTCGTTCGACTGAGCAAGAAGGTCTTCACACTGTCCTGAAATGACCTCAGCAACTCGTTGATGAGTTTGAGTGAGAAGTTGATGCATGGACGTAGAGTGGGTTCGTGCAATCGCCGCATATGCTGCTGAGATCAGCAGATCACCTGCACAGATCGCTGTCCCACTCCCAAAGCGAGTCCAGGTTGCTGCTTTACCGCGCCGTGTTTCAGATTTGTCGTGTATATCATCGTGAATGAGAGAAGCGTTGTGAATTAGTTCGCAGGCTGCAGCGATAGCAATTGATTTGATGGGTGACAGGCCAAGAGACGTTGAAGCATTAAGAGCGAGTCGAGCCCGGACACGCTTTCCACCACTTTCCAGGTGATCGGAAGCAGCCCTAGAGGCTTCCCCGTTTGAAAACGTGGTAAGCTCGCTCATCAACCGCTCAACCCCGGGCAGCAATGTTTCACTAGTTTTATCTTGCATTTCTCAATCCTCCGCGTGCTTGGCCGCTATACAATTGTAGGGCTACGTCTGTTCGTGAGCTGAGTGTTCCGGCACCCGCACAATAATGAGTGCGGGTGCCGGAAGTAGGTATGTTACTCCGCTGCACTGAGGGCTGGTGCACCAGACCGTTCGGCTTCAGATTTGCGGACTGCAATTGTGTAAATGAGCACGCCAAATGCCGCTTTCGCGATGATGTCGGCAATTGTGTACCCAACTTCAATCACGACGAATGAAGACGAACCTTCCATATCAATGACGAACGGTGCGAAATATACGATCGGATAGAAGAACCAGGAGAAAACAGTCACATTACGTGCAAGGCTTACGAGGCCTTTGACGTCGTCTGGTTGACGATTGATTGCTTCACCGAGGCCCACATAGAGCGTGTAAACGATGTAGAGGAACGGCAGCATCGAGAGTGCGCCCCAGATCAATCGAGTATTGTCGATACCACCGGAAACCTCTCCTGGGTAACCTAGAATGATCATCAATGCTGCTGCACCACCGAGCGTTACACTTTTTGAAACAGTCTCGGAGCGTGAAAGCCGCATTACGAGGATTAACTCTATGAGGAGAAGCGGAACCGTGAGCAGCCAATCGACATATCTATATGCGCGGTTGAACTCTTTCCCTGTCGCCTCGATCGCGCCGGCGTCCAATACGATAGCCGCGTCAAAGCTCTGGAATATTCTCAGATAATGGTAAAAGGCAATGAAGGTCACCAGACCGGTGATTGTCATAGCAGTCTTGTACTCTGGCGCGACTTGCGAACGGCCGAGCCAAAAGAAAATCGTCGCAGCAGCGAATGTCGCAGCTCCGAACGAGAACGAATTATACACGAGCGTATATTGGTCGGGGGATAGACTCCCCAATATTTCAAACATTTGACCCTCCTTTAAGGCCCGGGAAACATCCCGTAATCGGCGAGCTATGTCTCATTCGAGGAGGATCCAGATTTTCGTCAGCGTTGGCTCTCGATCCTGCGACTGTCTCGGGCGCGCGTACGAAACATCTTGTATCCTAGATCACATATATTTTAAATAACGTTATATATCAGTGACTTACAGGCCTTTCATGAGATATTTAGAGATCGGACGCAGTGGCACCACTCACACAAGGGGCTGCGCCAAAATGTCGCAAAATTTGTTTTTTGCTTCCTGAAGACAGCGTTGAAGTCGCATGAAAGCAAGCGTCTCTTCACGAGCTAGCTGCAGTTGATCAGTGCCTCGTTGAGCATGCTGTCTTGTTCGATTCATCGGTTCAGATGCATCACGACACATTGCGCCGATGTTCCATCTCGGCGCACAGAGAATTACAGCGTAAACCTGATGTCGACCGCGTCTCTGTTTTCTCGAAGCGTATAAATTTCCAACGGAAACTCCCGGATAGACTTTCACTCGCGAAGTGTTTGCCATTCAACGACGTTTGGATGTTTTGCCGCAACCGTCAGAGAAGAAACCCGCTCTCCCAATAAACCATCGCGCGTTTCCTTACGTATAGAGACGAGGAGACTAAATAAATGACCATTCAAAATATTCTTATTGGTAGCATAGGTGTGCTTGCGGAAACGTCGGATATCCAACGGCGCGCTTACAATCAGGCCTTCCGGGAAGCAGGCCTCGATTGGTACTGGGATAGAGACACCTACAAATCTTTGCTGCTAACCAGCGGCGGCATGAAACGGTTGAGGCGATTAAGTGCAGACCAGGATCAGGTTTTGGCCCCGGATGCAATAGAAAACCTTCATGCGCGTAAAACAGAGATTGCCTGTAGGGAGATCGCTGAAAAGGGTATCGATCTCAGACCTGGTATCGTCGAGTTGATGCGCTTTGCTCGCCAGGCTGGAATAACGATGGCGCTGGTAACGACGACTTATCGCCAGAATATTCAGGCAATCGAAGTTGGCGCTAGGCAAAGCCTACGACTGGAAGACTTTTCGGAGATCCTCACCGTTGAAGATGTACGTCAGTCCAAACCTCATCCCGAAGTGTATAATTTGGCACTGGCTCGGTTAGAAACAGATCCAGCACACTGTCTCGCGATCGAAGACAGCGTTGCTTCTCTTAATTCAGCGCTCGAGGCAGGTATCCAGACATTGGTCACTCCAGGTGAGTTCACAATGGCGCAAGACTACGGAAACGCAGATTGGCATTGCCCGAGTATTTTAAGATTCCTTCAGGATTCTGAGGTCTTTAAACGGGAACTCGCTTAAACCAATTCAGCGACATTTGCTTTTGATCCAAAAAGCCCCTAGCAACGCGGATTGAACGAGAACACGAACCGTCTTTTGCGCCAGCACTTCCTAAAAGGCACTGATCTGTCGGTCCATTCGCAGGCTAAATTCAACACTATCGCAAGACAGATGAATGAGCGTCCAAGAAAAACACTGGACTATGAGACCCCAGCTGAGCGATTAAATGCCTGTGTTG
>CALFRH010000517.1 GCA_937919225.1 uncultured Parvularcula sp. | reverse complement strand
CAATGGATCAGCGGCAATCGTGTCTGTCAGTTTGGCGGCGGTTGCGACAAGGCCTTCGAGCTGATGCCACCCGCAGGCAGTTTCGGTGGCCGTATCAAGCGATGCCCCATCACCCTTTGCTTCCAGAAGAGCCGCGCCCAGAGTTTTGAATGAACGAAGCGTGTCGTGCAGGGCCGACTTCGCGTCGGCGACCCGAGTGTCACAGATTTTCTTGGCATCACGCTAGGTCTTTCCAACAATACGGTCATAGGTTTCGCCAACAGCATCGGCGATGGCCGCCTGCCATTCGATTGCACACACGGCCAGAATTGCGAGCCGCCGGTCGCTGCCAATGTCTCGGAGGCCATCCGCAAAATACCGTTCTCCTTGGGGGCGTAGGCGTGTGATCTGGTTCGGAGGAATGTCATCCAAAAGGCTGGGGAGGACTTTCAGCGCCTGTAAATGTTCCAGCCTATCCAATAACCGGGACGCGTCCGCTGAGTTGCTGCCGACCTTGAACTGTCGCAGCCAGATAAACCGGCTGACCTTGCGATCTACCATCTCAGTCAGCAACGCATCCAGCTGCTCTCGCATTTCATCGCTGAGTTGATCGACAATCTGGCTTTCGATTTTACGTCAGCTGAGACAAGTGCATCGGCGCATAACCGTTCGACGACGGAAACACCGGGCAGGATCGTCTGGGTTCGACGGCATTCTTCGACAAATTTCTGGGCTAAATCCCTATTGGAGGGTGCGGTCTCTGCTTGCTCTTCAAGCCATAGCGGCCAGCATCCGCGACAAGTCTCTGAAACCGTCCGCTATCCTGCGTAAGCTTGGGGCGTATCGCCAGCAAAACCGACTGTATCTCGCCCTGGGGGAAATCGGTCGCATCGAGCGTACGCTCTTCATGCTCGACTGGATCGAAAACGCCGACCTGCGTATGGAATGTCAGGCTGGGCTCAACAAGGGCGAGGCGCGGCACTCGCTGGCGCACGCCGTCTTTGCTCATTCACAGGGACGCATTCGCGACCGCTCTGAGGTTGCCCAGCAGAAACGCGCCATGGCGCTCAACCTTGTCATCGCGGCCATCACGTTCTGGAACACAATCTACATGGATAAAGCCGCCAACCACCTCGCAAAGACCGGCCCATTGTACGATCCTGCCCTTCTGCCGTTTACCTCTCCGCTTGGGTGGGACCACATTATCCTGTCAGGCGATTTTGACTGGCATTCCGGAGCCGCAGACCGCAAAATAGCGCGACCTCTGCACATCAGGACGTCCAGAGACTGGGAAACCTGATAAGTTCATGCAATGTTCCCCCTTAGAGTAATCCTACGAACAAACCTTCCGATGGGGCCATCTTTGACAAGGTCAGAAATAGCCAGTTTGACCAGATCACAGCCACGCAGCTTGCTGTCGATGGCGACGTTAAACAAAGCCAGATCGCGTAGATAACCCGCCAATTCGAGCCGCGCTCGGATCGCCCAGACCTGTTTTGGCAACAGGGGCCGCTTCTGACCAATAATGCGTCCTTTGTTCCAGGCTTTGCGCTTGGGGGTGACTGCAGGAAGCTGGACTCTTGGCATGACATGCCCTCCGATCCTCCCTCCATACCCAATCATCAGCACCGCGCTGACAGGACAACCCTACAATCTGAAGGAATGGCAGGTGTCAGAGGCGCACAACGTCGGACGTTGCCGCACAAGCATTGGGCCGCTCTGAGCCCAAAACCGCAAAATGCCGCGCAGCGTACCAACGTCCGTTCACAGGATGTAGGCCAAATATTATCGAACAAGAAGTGGTGGCCTAATCAAGAGGCGGTAGCATGGAATTTGTTACCGGTATCGAACCTTTCTGGCAACGACAACATGGCATGAGGTGTCCCCTACCTTTTTGATGATGCTGCAAGATGCGGCATTTCAAACCATGAAAGGCGAAAGAACGTCTGATAATATCAAAGCTAAGTTGTGTTAACCCGATATGATTGACCCACTATCACCATTTTCCGCAGCACACGTATAGATAGAGGAAAAGAGATGCTTAATTTAACACGACGCGCATTATTGCTTGGAGGTACGAGTACACTTGGAGTGTTGGCGCTACCAGTCTGGAGTCAACCCTCTGCAGACTACTACTCAGAATATCGCCGTGGTTTGATCAACCGTCACATCGCCAGAAACGGCTGTCTTATGCAGCAAATTTGGATGGTCCCAAGCGCGCCGAATCAAGCGACAGATGCGGTTTGGCAGACGATTGCGCGGACCGGGCCGGAGCGTTTCAAAAACGCAAGCGGCGGCGGGTTTATGGCTGAAATGACAAGCTCACCTCTCTTGCTCGATATTAACCGGACAGCAGTAGTGGGATCCAGCCCCGTGGTTGTCGGCGGAGGTGACAATCCGCTTCTTGAGGGTGGACTTGCTCTGATGTGCTTCGCGATTGAGATACTAGAGCGCGACACCCCACTCGATAGCTCACAGATTGCGGCCCGAAGATTACTGGATTTCATCCTCGCCTCGGAGATCCAGAAGCAAGAAGATGGCCAGAGAATTGGCTATCTGTTGCGGCGGCGCAATTGGTGGTCTGCGCCCGCCCCTGCCTCACTGGATGAGTACTGCGGCGTTCTGCTGGGCGCGTGGTTCTATGTTCAAGCGATGGAAAAGATTGGCGATGACGCGGAGTTAAACAGAACGCGAGAGTATCTGGATCGGTTGGGCCGCCAACTTAAATCGGACGATTACTTGATCCCGCACATGGGTTTTCAGGATTTAGGAGGACAGGCATGGCACCCGCAAACAGGTCGCGATGTTTGGGGGGTCCAATTTGCGTTCACTCGTATCTTTAGGTCCGGGTTAGGTGTTTCACATCTTTCAGGGAAAACCATACCAGATCAACGTGGAGGGTCTTTTGCGAACCTCACTGGGCTCAGTCCGGCTGGTCTGATGGAGCATATCCTCAACCGCATCCATCGCGGTGACTTTTTCGAACCTACCTTTTATAACATGAACATCGTTGCACACGCCATGCTGATGCTGCTTCCAACGATCGAAAGCGGTGATCGGCGCGAAGAGATATGGGAACAGGGTCAGGAGTTTTTTGTCGGGCTGCTCGCAAATGGCGGTTTGCGCAATCCTTATTTTGGCCTGATCTGGCAGGCCTGGGCAGAGCGACAGGGTGATACAACAGCGGGCGATGTTCCGCGCAAAATGTATGGACCGATACGCAACCCGGTCGGACAATTGTTCCCAAGATTGCCGATGCGTGAGGTTCAAAATGGTGACCCCACTCCACCAGCCCGGCGTCTTAATGAGCGGTCTGATGACGGAGCGCGGCACCTTTGGGGGCGAACCTTTCTCTCCAATGCCCCGTGGCGGCTGGATAGGGCGGAACTCGAAAGTTTCGGCCTGAGCACAAACTCGTTGCTTCCAGATTTCGAGAAGTTGGGCCGCGATATGTTGCCTCTTTGGGATCAACTCGCGGCCATTGACAAGGATCGCTATACTCTGCGGGTCGGAATCGGTGTTCTGGGAGAAATTGGGCCGCCCCGTGCAGGCGACCGCCGCGATGCCTCGAGCAGGTTCTACACACCTTTGGTTGACGAGGGTTTTTACATTGAAGGATCTGGCCTCCGTTACATGGTATGCCGCATGCTTGCCGTTTATTTCGGTAAGATGAGACTACCGGCGATTGACGATACCGGCATTGCGACTTTGCCTGCTGACGGCCCGGAGGCTGGCCCATACACCCACGGCGTTAGCTTTTGGCCACGTGACATACGTCGCACGATCTCCGTGGCGCGGCGCGCTCAAGGCCCCCAAAAAGATGACTACCATATTCTTTATGCCAGTGAAGATGATGGTATCCGTGAGTTTTATCAGGACAACACGCGCGTGGGTGCCCCAATGCGTCCTCTCCATCGCTTTGGCGGAAACCGGGAGTATGACGAGGTCGCGGCGATACACTCTACCTACGGCAACCCTGAAGTAATTGCTCGGAGCGGTGACAATTTGCGTCATTTCTTTCGACGTGGAAATAGCTGGAGCAGCGGTAGACGTATTACAGGTGACGCAAATGGGGGGCCTGGATTTATTCAAAGCACCTTCGGTCAACGTGGCAACTTTGAAGTTGTCGTGCCGAGGGAAGGAGATGGCTTCCTCCATCTGTACCGAAACAACGACCCCGGAGCCAATGAGGCTTGGACGGAAACCCGTTTTGGGGGGAACTTCAATGCTGAGGCCGTAGCCCTTATCCAAAGCAGCTACGGCATACTGGAGATCGTCGTGCGGGATGACGACGATCGTTTGTTCCATTTTTGGCGCAGCACGTCAGGCAATTGGTCCAACCCGATTTTCATTGCAGACGGTGTGCGTGGCACACCTGGCTTTATCCAGTCCACAGGTGGAAGAACCGGAAATTTTGAAGTGATCGTTCCCAGTCGATCCTCAGGCTTAAAACATTTCTATCGCGACAACGATGCACCTGGGCTGCCATGGCTGGAGCGTGATTTTCCGGAACCTTACAATTTAATCGACTTTGGTGATATGGACGGCGTGTCAGTGGTCCAGCGCCCTGATGGCGACGAGCTTGACATATATACAACCTCAGATGGAGGTAGATTCTTTTACACTCGGGCTTCGGTCTCGCAGCCCTCCGCCCGCATGGGCGCTTTAGACATCGAAGTCATACCCTAACAAAGCGGAAAAGCGCCGAACGTCGTTGAACGCTCGC
>CALFRH010000516.1 GCA_937919225.1 uncultured Parvularcula sp. | reverse complement strand
GCAGAACGCCTCGCTATTGCGACTGGTATAGTCGATCGTCGCAAATTCGACGCCGTCAAACTGATTGGCGGCTTTTACGGCCTTCACTTTCGGGTCGAGCGCTTTGCAGCTGCCGCACCAGTCCGCATAGCTCAGAACCGCGAGGACACGCGCGTCTTCAGCGGGTACCGTCACCGCGGCGCGTTCTGAAGCAGGGACGCTGGCTTGGCCGCATGCGGCGAGAAATATAGCGGTAGCGGCAGTGAGGACAAGTCGCATGAGAGGCTCCGAAAAACTGAATCGCTTTGAGAGTAGCACGCACCGCTTCGGAGTGCGGTCACATTTGCGTTAGGCGCCGCGGGCTTCTTCTGCGCCGCGGCGTGCGAGTTCGTCAGCCTTCTCGTTGCCTTCTTCGCCCGCATGGCCTTTGACCCAAACCCACTTAATCTCATGGCGTGCGCAGGCGGTTTCCAAAGCCTGCCAGAGGTCCTTGTTTTTAACAGGCTTCTTTGCAGCGGTTTTCCAGCCATTGCGTTTCCACCCATGGATCCACTTGGTCAGGCCGTCTTTGACATAGGTGCTATCAGTGTGCAGCGTCACCGCGCTTGCTTTTTTGAGCGCATTGAGCGCCTCGATCGCGGCCATGAGTTCCATGCGATTATTGGTGGTATCTGGCTCGCCGCCATGGATCTCTTTACGCTTCGAGCCCGCGATCAGCAGCGCGCCCCACCCGCCAGGGCCAGGGTTGCCGCTACATGCGCCGTCTGTCCAAATTTGTATGTCTGATTTCGCCATGGCGCTTGAGGTGGGTGGATTTGAAGACCGGGTCAAGAATTAGAAGACATCGACCTGGATCCGCTGAACTTGCTCGGCCGGTCGCACAATCCCGCGAAAGATGCCCCCGCAAATAAATCCCGCGGCTGCACCGATCAGGCCGCCTCCGACTGCAGCCCCAAGGATCACCATGCGCTCCCCCTCGCTTGGAATGAAAGCAGACGCGATGGCAGTCGTTCCACCAACCAGGATGGCCCCCCATATAGCGCCCCAACGATAATAGGGCGCTGGATCCGTGATTCCTCGCGCCGGAAACCGACCAATTGAGAAGCCGCGCGCAAGCGCCGCGCCCGGAATGGTGAAATAGCCGAAATACCAATTCATAGCAGACATCAAAACGGCCATCCCGATGCCTTGCAGAAATCCGGACGTGCCGAAGATCATGTCCGCGTCTTGCCCGAAAAGGTCCGCTGTTTGGATACCTAAAAAGAGGAGGATTACACCGATCAGAGCAACGAGAAAACACGCCCCGATGCCGCACAGCGCACTGGCAAGCCCAATCCGCCTGATTTTGGTGTTGGTTGCAACGGTGTATCCACTGTTCGGATCTGGCCCAGCGTTTGGGGCAGGTCCAATGACGGATCCGTTTGGTCCAAACTCAACCACGCTGAGCTCCTTTCCACGACTTGCGGGCGCGTCATTGCAATGAATATTGGTAATCGGGCCGGGTCGAGGCTGCAATGAGGCCGCATTAGGGTTGGCGCGGACCGAGCAGTTGCGTTAACTCATACAAATGACTGCCCAACCCACAGCTGCAATCTGCCTGATCGGCGATGAACTTCTTTCTGGTCGAACGCGCGATGTGAACGTTCAAACCATCGCAAAATTTCTCGCCCCCTACGGTATTCCCGTCAAAGAAGTTCGCATTGTCTCTGATGAGCAGGAACGCATTGTCGAAGGCGTCAACGCTCTGCGCGCCGCCTATACTTATGTGTTCACGACCGGCGGAATCGGCCCGCCGCATGACGATATCACAGCGGATGCCATTGCCGCTGCGTTCAAAGTCGGCATTGACGAGCATCCAGAAGCTGCCGCGCTCCTGGAAGCGCGGTACAAAGAGATGAACACTGAGTTCACACCGGCACGTCGCCGAATGGCCCGAGTGCCACATGGGGCAAGCTTGATCGACAATCCGGTTTCAGGTGCGCCAGGCTTTCAAACGGGCAATGTCTTTACGCTCGCTGGCGTACCGAAAATCGTCGAAGGCATGCTCGGCGATATCGGACACCGGCTCGAAACAGGCGCGGTTGTGAAAAGCGTCACTGTGCGCGGCAGCGATCTTCGGGAAGGCGACCTCGCCGAAGCCTTATCGGCCCTGTCGGACAAGTATGAGGGCTTGAGCATTGGCTCTTATCCGTGGTTTCGGACGGTAAATGATCATGGGGTCGCGCTCATTGCGCGGGGAACCGACGAAGATCGTCTGGCGCAGCTTAGTGAAGAGCTTGCCGCATTGGTCCGAGGACAAGGCGTTAATCCGGAGATAATCCAAGGCGAACTATAGGGAGGACAGGGTTTGCTGAACTTTTTGAAAGACGGGCGCGTTGTTTTCGCGGCGTTCGTGATCTTTATGGTGATTGGCGCAGGATTTGGCGTTTGGTCGGGCAGATACGATCTCATCATACTCGATCAAATCAGTGATGCGGAGAATGTTCGGTCGGCCCTCGCCGCCATGACACCTGAGCAAAAATCGGCGCACTGGTGGATGACCCTCGTGCTCGACTATGCGTATCCCGCCGCCTATGGCGCGCTCTTTCTGGGAATAACTTGGCGGTTTTTTGGGAGCGCGGGCAAGTGGTTAGCGATCCCAGCGATTGTCACCGTGATTGTCGATGTCATCGAGAACACCATACAACTTGTGCTTCTGAGCGGCGACGAATCTTTGATTTGGTTCAAAGTCCTGATGACGCAGATTAAATTTCCCGCGTTTTTGCTTGCCGCCTTAATCGCACTGATCGGGCTTGGGATAGGGGTCTATCGACGGGTGTCTGGCGTCAAATAGATGCGTGATCACCAAAATTGGGCTTGGCTTCCGCCGGGGGTGGGGGCTCACGGCAATTCTAGCTTTATTTTCTGGAGATAGATTGTGTCTGAAAACATCGTCTTAGTTAAACGCGACGGCCCTGTCGCCATTGTGACCCTGAACCGGCCAGATGCGCTAAACGCGCTCAGCCGAGCCTTGCGCGCTGAGCTTGTCAAAACCTTTGCTCAACTCGCAGAGGACGAAGAGATCCGCGCGACCGTACTTACCGGTGCGGGACGGGCCTTCACGGCAGGGGTAGACTTGAAAGAAGCCGGTGAGACGGGATTCGCGCTCGGGGCGGACGGTGGTGAGATTGATCTTGCCAAAGGCTTGGCGGCCTATCCCTGGCCGATTATCGGCGCAATCAATGGATTTGCGATCACCGGTGGGTTTGAACTCGCGCTCATGTGTGACGTACTCTTAGCGTCCGAAAATGCGAAATTTGCAGATACGCATGCGCGCGTGGGAATCATGCCGGGATGGGGGCTCAGCCAGAAGCTTTCTCGCCTAATCGGCATTAGCCGCGCCAAAGAACTCTCCTTTTCGGGGAATTTCTTGGAT
>CALFRH010000515.1 GCA_937919225.1 uncultured Parvularcula sp. | reverse complement strand
TGAAAAGGTACACGCAATATCATTTAAGCCTTGCTATGCGGGCGCCATCCACACAGGACATTCGAAGCCCCATTCGAAACAGCGGCCAAGCGTGTAAGGATTAGGCCTGATCGGCAACCAGAAGGCCAACGGGCAACGCACAGGATATGGTTCAAGTTGCAAGATTTGGTTGTCGATAGGTCAGGCAGGCACTAGAATGAGAACAAAGTAGAAACTTGTCCGATTCGATGGGAGGCGCGTCTTTCAGGTTTGAACGATACTAGGAGACGAACCTATGACCGCAACGATCACATCATTCCCAATTGGAAATGCAGATTCAACCCGGCTCACTTTGGCTGACGGACAACGGCTACTATTTGACTTTGCCGACATGGGTAAGTCGGATGGATCAGATGTTTCTTTCGATTTACGTGCAGCGATCAAGGATGACCTGCGAGCCGACGATGAGCCAAAACTGTCGGTACTATGCTACACTCACCTCGATAAGGACCACTGCTTTGGATCCGAAGATGCGTTTCATTGGAGTCACTCTCCATCACGGCAAGGCAGCGAGCGTATCAAGTACGAAGAATTGTGGGTACCTGCTGCTGCAATCGTTGAAACTGATCTAGAATGCGACGACGCAAAAATTGTGCAAGCGGAAGCCCAGCATCGTTTGATTGAGGGTAAAGGGATAAAGGTCTTCTCTTCACCAAAAAAACTCGAAGACTGGTTGAAGCGACGCAATTTGAGTTTGGCAAGCAGAAGCCACTGTATCGTTCATGCCGGTGAGTCTCTTGACGGGTTCTCTCTGAATGGAAGCGCCAAAGCAGAGTTCTTTCCACACTGCCCGCTAAGCTGGACGCAGAATGACGATGGCGAAGTGAACCGCAACGAGCATTCGATAGTACTGCATGTGACTTTTCGTGAAGGTGGTCGTGACACGAAGTTGTTGCTCGGGTCCGATGTCGATTCCGACACGTTGTCCGCCATTGTCCAGTCGACCAAAAGGCATGGTAACGAAGCATGGCTTCAATGGGATGTGCTTAAGCTCTTCCATCACTGTTCTTACAAGGCACTGAACAAGGATGGCAAAGAAGATGATCCGACTAAACCCGTTCCAGATGTGAAATGGCTGATGGAAGAACAGGGGCAAGATCGCTCAATTATAATTTCATCCAGCCAAAAAATCCCACTTCCTGGCAGCAAAGAGGACAACGATCAGCCCCCTCATCGCAAGGCAGCTAACTACTATAAAAAACTTCAAAATGGTAGAAATGGAACTTTCAAGGTAACAATGGACGATCCAAAGAAACCGATCAAAGTCCAAATCACATCTTCCGGTGCTAGCTTCCTCGCAGCCGCTGCAGTCTTGCCGGCTAGCAGCGCGGCAGCCAAGCCTATGCGAGCCGGATGAACAATGAATGGTATGGTGAGCGAAGTCAGCCAAGAGGGACCTTTTTTTGAAGTTGGGGGCGACGGAATCTCGCCGGATGACCTCGATACAGACCTAGCCAAATCCCTTTTTGACTTCGTCCAAAATCACGGTGGACATGCAGCCACAGTAGAAGAACTTCGCAGAATAGATCGCCGCATCGAGGTCATTGTTTTGAACTTGACGACATGCATCTCGCAAGAACCAAAATATGAAGTTCTGCCCGAAGAGCGTTTGGCGGTAGCGTTCATAAACGACGAGCCTGCGGTTGTACCGCTCAGAAAGGAATTTCCACTAACGCCCCACTCATACGGCTTGCCCATGGAGTCAGTTCTCCCGGGAAGTATGACAATCTGCTTAGATGATCGCCCATGGGATGATGCGAAAGCAGACTATAGCGGCGCCGAAATCATTAGACGGGCCATCTCCTGGTTCGGACGTGTGGACACCGGCAAAGTGGATGATGCTCTCCAGTTACCACACACAATTTTTCTGCCATCCGCACAGACAATTGTGATGTGCTCGACGCTTCAAACGCAGTTTTGCGATCCAAAAGGACCACCAGTGTTTGTGCGGCTAAAGGCCTTGGGCGAAAGCGACAAGTATCTTGTCGCAGAAGCCTATGAAGCCGCCGATACAACCGATCCTACCGGAAACTCTGCAGGGGAGTTCGTTGGGTTTACACTGGGAGTCAGAGCACAAAACAGCGGCGCAATGTGGCACCGTCCGACACATCTCGGGCACCTTCGATACATGCTGGCCGGAGGTAAAGAAGACCTACTCGAATTGCTGCGCAGAAGACTAGACGAGATTTTGAACATCCCCGGGCATGCCCTCGAGCGGCTTTATGGGTATCGGATGCTCATACAGTTTGTCGTAGTCAACGAAAGCCAAGACAGTGTTGAACCGATGTTTCTCGGAACAGAAGCTTCGCTGGGCGAGATCGGCGTAGCGACAGGCCTCTTGTTCAAAACGCCGGAAGGCGTCGCTCACAGCTTTGGGCGTTGCTTGCCGGTTGGAGAAATAGACGAGCAACTGCTCGAAGGTATTCGATTGATGTCGGCCAACCTCAGCTTTTCGTTCGAAGGAGAAGTTGCATCAATCTACGCGGGTCATGACGAACAGTGGCGCGAAAAATTCGGGAAAAATGTGGTCGTGTTGGGAGCAGGGTCCATCGGTTCGCAATGCATTACATCACTCGTCCGCGAAGGCGCGTTCGAAAAGCTGACTATCGTGGATGATGACGTCTTTGCGCCCCACAATCTTGCACGCCACGTGTTGCGCGGATCAGCGTTAGGAAATTCAAAGACCGCGATGCTATCTGACGATCTACGCGCGATCCGCACAGACCTCGTTATCGAGACGATATGTGAAAAATTCTTGTCGCCACATCAGTCCGAAAAGCTAAACGAAACGCTAGCGACATCAGATCGCATCCTTGACCTCACCGCCTCGCTCGGTGCTAGTCGGACCCTAAGTGCGATATCCAAGCGAAGTCGTGCAATCTCCGCGTTCTTCAATCCCTCCGGAAGCGCAGTTGTGGTTCTCCAAGAGGACGCTGCAAGAACGCTTGATCTCGCTAGTTTGGAGGCACTCTACTACGCAGAAATCTGTCAGAACCAATCGCTTTTTGACCATTTGCGGCCAGGGGACCAAGCAGTAGTTTCCGGCGGACAATGTCGCGCAGTCACCAGTAGAATTCCTGCCTCAAAAGCAGCAATGCTATCAAGCATCGCCGCAAGCGTGCTCGGAAATAATATGCCTTCTTCCGAGCCAGGCATCACGATTGCCAGCATCAACGCAGACGGCGGGACCAATATGCATCGCGTAACTCCGACCATCGGGAGTATGTCTGTAGATGCGAACGGTTGGAAAATCTGTTTGACAGATGCGGTTGCTCGGAAACTTCAAAAATTTCGCGATGCCCATATGCACTACGCTACTGGAGGCAACCTATTAGGCGTCGTTGATCACTCGCGGAAACGGATTGATATTTCGATGGGGTTGGAAGCGCCACCTGATAGTTCTGGTTCACCGTCGTCGTTTGAACGGGGTGTTCAAGGAACCATTGATAGCATTGCTGAGGCAAGAGCGCGAACGATGCATCAACTAACATATGTTGGCGAATGGCATTCCCATCCACGCGGGGCACGAATGACGCCCAGTCTGACGGATGCCGCTCAACTGGTAATGCTAAGAGAAGAGCTTATGGCTGAGCAGCGTCCCCCAGCTATGGTTATTGTCGGTGACAGTGGCTCCAATCCCATTTCGTTGGAGGTACATCAATGAGTTTCGATGCCTATGAATACGTGGGTGTAATCATACCCGGCGCATTGCCAACGCTAGCTGTTTCTCTCTTAGTTCCTGAGGTTGCTTCTGTGATCAACAGTGAAGGCGTAGAACTTGGAACATTGGGTATCTTCCTAATTGTTTCATTTGTCGTCGGCCATGTCGTACAGCTCATCGGAAACTGGATTGAGACAATTGAAGACATGCTTGGTTTGGGGAAAGACGCACTTGTATTGAACGAAAAGAGGCGGCCGATTGACGCTGATCGCTGGAAGCGATTTCTTTCGGTGCTGCGCTCAGAGGGCATTATGGACCAAGATGAGTTGAATTCCAGCTCATGGCAAGGGACTCGAAAGGAAGTGTATGCAGCACTTCAAGCCGACAAAAGAACTCAGAGAATCGACTCGTTCAATCGAACTTACGGTATGTGCCGCGGCATGGTCGCGGGTACTATCATGACGGTTGGGCTTGTCCTGATTTTGGGCGGTACTAAGCAACTGTCGCTAGCACTCATGGTTTTCGTTCTACTTACGATTCCTCTTTACATCCGCATGCGTCGCTTCAGTCGTCATTATTTCACCGAGGTCGTCAGCCAATTTCTGGCTCTCAAAGGCAACTAGGCTGCTAGTACCAGGGAGATCTTTGTAGTCCTGTGTGAGAATTGGAGCGAAACGCCAAAGCGAATGTCAGCTACTGGCCGGAAGCTTCGAATAGGTTGCTAAAGCAGCGAATGTCTTGTGTGGATGGCGCCCGCATAGCAAGGCTTAAATGATATTGCGTGTACCTTTTCA
>CALFRH010000514.1 GCA_937919225.1 uncultured Parvularcula sp. | reverse complement strand
CCTAGATATCTTCATATCCAGTCCCGTTCGATGCGATCAGGACAAGGGCGCGCAAGCTTGGATTACCTACGGTCAGCCAATCCTCGACCGCGAAAGCAGGGTTGAGCGGCTATTCGATTTCAACTATTTTCCAGTGGGCGCTCCAGATATTTTGAGTAGCATAGCCGATCCGATCGGGACGTTAACCCTGTTTCATGATCTACAGCGGACGTCTTGGGCCCCAATTCTTGACCTCCAGGGTGCGGGGCGCAAAAAGCTACCAGTGGTGTTTGGTCAATACACGATCTGTTTGGATGCGGCAATTGCAGGGTGTGGCTTGGCCTTGGGCAATGATTTTCACTGCGCCGATGCACTTTCCGACGAACGACTGATGGCTGTAGGTAACATCCAGTTACCCGCGCATTCCTCATATTGGTTTGTAATTGATGAGAGATTGGTTGTTGATGAGACAGCGCTCGCTTTTCGCACTTGGCTTTTTGACGAGTTGCAGCAGGTCCGTAGTGTTCTGAGCAGATGACGTTGATGAGCAAATCGCTCGCGCCGTTCCAAGTCGTATAAAGGGGTAACTGCTTGATACGAGATGAAATAGCCACAGACTGGCCCTCTATCATAGCAGTGACTTTGGGGATCACTGCCTTTGCTACGGCACAGGGCCTAACTTATCCCTTGCTGTCCTTCTTGCTAAAGGACGCGGCACTCAGTGAAGGCCTGATTGGCCTTCATGCTGCTGCATTTATGGTTGGACTTGTTGTCTCGGTTCTAACCTTGCCAGCATTGAATGCATATGCACGTGCCGGCACTTTGATCGTGGCAGGATTGGCTATAGCAGCAGCAGCGCTGGTCGGATTAGCGCTGACGGAGAACTTGATCTTTTGGTTTTTTCTGCGGTTCGTCCTCGGCTATTGCGTGAACACAATTTACGTCCTAGGCGAAGCTTGGTTGAACGCTGCTGCGAATGACAGAGTTCGCGGGAGAGTTACAGGTGTCTACGGTGCTGGAATGTCTTTCGGGTTTGCAATAGGCCCGCTTGGCATAGCTGTTTTTGGCACAGAAGACGGCCTCGCGTTCTCGATATGCGCATCATTCGTCGCACTTGTAGCGATGCTGTTTGCGATATTGGCCCGGCGTGCAAAAGCGGAGCCAGAACCTGTGATCTTGCGCGAGATCGGGGCTTTTTTCACGTTGTCGCCTCACTTGATAGTCCTAGTCATTATTTTCGGCATATTCGACAGTACGGCAATTGCAATTCTGCCGCTTTATTTTGTCAATGAAGGTCTAACTCAGGGCGAGGCAGCGATCTTTGTCACAGTAATCCATGTCGGCATGATAGTTGCGCAACCCGCACTTGGCTGGCTGTTAGACCGAGTGAACCGGTGGGCGGTCGCTATCGGATGCCTCGCCGCTACCAGTTTAAGCTTTTTCGTGCTTCTCTACATACCAGTCTCTAGCTCTTTACTCTGGTTGGTCTCAGCTGCGGCTGGAGCCGCATTTTTCGGCGTCTACACGTCAGCCCTAACGCTTCTCGGACAAAACCACACGGGCAGTACGTTGGTAGCTGGGAGTGCTGCTTTCGCCATGGCATATGCGCTCGGCGGAATTGCCGGGCCCGCTACTACAGGTGCGCTATTGGCCATCAACGCCAGTTGGGCATTATGGTTTCTTATCGCGGTTAGCACGTGCGCGGCTGCTAATTTGTGGCGGAAGCTGGGGCGTTCATAGCTCCGCAGTTTTTCATACATCTGCTCAACTCGTGGGAAGAAATGTAGGTGTTCAGTTGCGGGAAACTTAGTGTAGAGTCACAATTTGTAAATCAAGTATGCATTGCAAAGACACATAAACCTGTGGTTGTCTTGAACCGCAATATCAGATCTCAAATAATCCAATTCTTTGTCTCCGCAATTCTCATAAGAATTAGCGAAGCGTAAGAGGTGCGAAATGAGCAATGTGTCAAATGCAGCGGATGATTTATGCGGAAATATGAGTGTGGGTTTCGATTTGGAATCTGACCTCACTCCGCACAGGATTCTAACTAAAAACCTTATTCGACATAATGACTATAAGCTTCTTGCAGATGCACGGGAAGCGTATGGAGCTTGTGGCTATGCGGCTCTGCCTGGTTTTCTCGAGAAACCAGCTGTCGTGACTTTGACTGATGAACTCACGCGGCTACGCGAGAAAGCGATGCGAAAAGATTTTTCGATGCCAGGCTATGAAAGCCCACGCAATATGGCAGTGCTTAGCGGAAGACAAATTTCCAGGGAATCGCCGTTGATATTCAGCCTATATTTTCATCATGCCATCCGCGACATGATCGCCGAAATCACACAGTCGTCTGTATATAGTTGCTCGCATGAGGGTGAATTTCTGGTCGCCAATATGCTGGAACAACCAGGTGATACCCACGGTTGGCACATAGATGATCCCGCATTTGCCTTAGTAATCTGTCTAAAGAGCGCCCCCGCTGATGCAGGTGGGGAAGTTCAATTTATTCCGGATTGGGTAGACCTTTGCGCTAGTCACCGGCGCTCTCCAAGCGAAAATATCGATGATCTAGTGACCGAATGCCATGCGAGTGGTCTGGTGAAGACTGATCAACTTGAAGCAGGTGACGCCTACCTCTTAAACGCTGGTGACAATTTACATCGCGTCATGCCTTTGACGCGATCTGGCGTAAGCCGTTGGGTTGTTAATCTTGGGTTTCAGAGTGTGCCCTACCAGACCTGTCAATGGCAGCTCAAATTTCCCCACTTCGGGCAAAGTAAAATTCCCCAGTTT
>CALFRH010000513.1 GCA_937919225.1 uncultured Parvularcula sp. | reverse complement strand
CTGAAGCGATTTTGGTCTCGAACGAACATAAAGGGTAAATGGTCACCGCACCCTAGAGGCGTGCCTATGGTCAAATCTGCTTTTTTCCGCGCTGGTCACGCCTTTTTACTGCTTCTTTTTGGGGGGTTCGGCCTTGGTGCATGCTCCAATGGCGGCGATGCAGCGGCACCAATACCGTCCCTTTCGACCGAGGAGCGCTTGGCCGCGCCGGCGGACCCCGCTCGAGGACAGGTTCTATTCAGCGAGTGTGCCGTCTGTCACGAGGCGCAAAAGGGGGCCCGCCACCGCCTGGGCCCTACCCTATGGGGGGTTTATGGACAGCCAGCAGCCCAGCTGGCTGATTTTCGCTACTCCGGTGCGTTAAGGCGGTCAGGGGTCGTGTGGACCGATGAGGCCCTCGATACCTACTTAAAAAGCCCGCAAAGCCTCGTCCCCGGTTGGCGAATGTCCTATCCCGGCATGGAAAACCCTGCCGACCGGCGAGATCTCATCGCCTTTCTTGCGACCTTAGACGAATGAAGCTCAGTTACGCCCCCCTCGAGAACCAGTTTGTTCGGTTAGCCCCCCTCACGGAGGAACACCGCGAGCCTCTTCGTCCTTTAGCGGATGATCCTGAAATTTGGGCCTTATCGACCGTAAGGGGCGGCGGGGCACATTTTGACACCTGGTTCGGTGATCGCTTGAATGAGCAGTCCGCCGGTGACGCGATGAGCTACGCAGTGTGGGTGAAAGCCGCCGAGGCCTTTTGTGGGCACACCTCCTATTTGGCCATTTGCGCAGAGCAGGCGCGCCTCGAAATTGGTTGGACCTGGTATGCCGCGCCCTATCGCGGGGGCGCGGTTAATCCCTCCTGCAAACGACTTCTCCTCGGGCACGCTTTTGCGGCGGGCGCAGAGCGGGTGGAACTGAAGACCCACGGGCGGAATGAACGAAGCCAGCGCGCCATGAAGAAAATGGGCGCCCAATATGAAGGCACCCTTCGTCGCTATGTTGAGACATGGACAGGGGAGCGGCGGGACAATGCCTATTTCTCCGTGCTGCGAGAGGAATGGCCTAGCGTCATGGCGGGCCTTGATCAGCGGATAGCCGACTTCAGCGAAGCTAATTAGTCATTATGCTTACAAACAGCGTGGAAAGTCGGCGATTCTGTTGCCAGGTTCGCCGGGACCCCGCCTAGACCAGGAAAGGGTCTAGGACTTAAAAGCGGTCAACCCGCACTGCGTTACGCAGCGAGAGCGAGACCTTCCGAAGAGTTGTCATTTGCAACTATTCTAAATGATCCAATAACGGAGATCATCCGAGCGAAAGCAGAACTTTTACACGTCCGTCGATGCTATGTCGGCCCCGCCGAAATGGTCGCCCCTGGGGCAGAGGAGACCGCTTTGGTGGAGCCGCCGGGTACCGCCCCCGGGTCCGGGCCGCTTATTATGGACGCCATTTATCGCCATAGAAGCTTGCGCTTCATGCTCTATATAGACACTCAAAGGTTATCAAAAAAGCCCCTAGGGACCGATGCGCAATTTTTTCGCTTTGTTATCAAGCTGTAACATCTAAACTCTATAATTCGAGTGACTCACAAATGGGGCAAGGGTCGTGGCTAAACAAATGGAACCGCATGACTTCAAAAAATGGCGAAAGGCCCAAGGCTTTTCCCAGAAGGACGCCGCCGACGCGTTGGGCCTGAAGCGTCGCATGATCCAATATTATGAAAAGGGGGAGCGAGACGGCGAGCCGGTCCAGATCCCCCTCGCCGTTGCCCTGGCCTGCTACGCCCTGTCAAAAGGGGTCGTGAACTATCGCGGGCCCGCCAAGAAAATTGAAATGCGCGACGAAGAGAAGATAAGCGCTTAAAACGCCCCCCCCAAAACGCACACACCATTTATCTTCCAGTCAAGACAACGCCCCTTGAGCGGCTTCGGTCAGGCGTTTCATCGCCTCGCGATATGGGAACGGCCCGTGGCTGACCCGCGCCGCACCGGCACGCGTCATATCAGCCAGCGACGGACCGCCGGGAAGGGCCATCACATTCACCGGCACACTCAACGCCTCACAAAAGGCTGCAATCAGCCCCACATCTGTGAGAAGCGGAACGAAAAGTCCGCTGGCCCCCGCCGCAACATACGCCTTTCCGCGCTCAATGGCCTCTTCCATGAAGGCGGAATGATCGCTTCCCTCTGGCGCCCTTAAGAACACATCACATCGGGCATTGATGAAGAGCGGAAACGCCTTTTCATCGGCCATCGCGCGGATCGCCTGAAGTCGCGCGGCCTGATCCGTGATGGTGTAAAGTTCGTCACTGCCCACCCGGCTATCTTCAAAATTCAATCCCACCGCGCCGGTGGTCAGCAGCTGAGCAACATTGGCCGCAACCGCCTCGGGGTCCTCCGCATAGGCCCCTTCAAAATCGACGGTCAGCGGCAGGTCGACGCTCGCACGAATACGCTGGGCGATGCGCAACGCGTCTTCCATGGGAATCGCCTGCCCGTCAGGATAACCGTGGGCAGCGGCGACACTGTCGCTACCGGTGCCAATCGCGTTGACACCAGCGGCCGCAATCGCCTTCGCGCTACCGGCATCCCAGGCATTATAGATCACCACCGGCTTGCCCGGCACATGCATGGAGGCAAAGGCCTTGGCTTCATCCGCTGAGGCGGGGTGAGATTGAGACATGGTTCATTCCTCCTTGACGACATGATGGTTTAGGCAACCGCAAACGCCCCGTCATTCCGAATGGAACATTGTAAGCCAGTGTGACGCGCGCGTCCCCCCCTTCCCGAATCGCCTTGGGCCCGCCACACTGTGTCCTATGCAAGCTTATCTCGACCTTATGCGGCGGGCCTTTGAAGAAGGCGCTGACCGCGATGATCGCACCGGCACGGGTACCCGCGGGGTGTTCGGCCACCAAATGCGCTTTGATTTGGCCGATGGGTTCCCCCTCGTCACCACTAAGAAACTGCATCTGCGGTCCATCATCCATGAACTCCTCTGGTTCCTCGCCGGCGATACAAACATTGGGTATTTGAAGGAAAATAAAGTCACCATCTGGGATGAGTGGGCCGATGAGCTGGGGGATTTAGGCCCCGTCTACGGCGCCCAGTGGCGGTCATGGCCGGCGCCAGGCGGCGAAACGGTGGACCAAATCGCCTGGGTCCAAAATGAAATCCGTACCAATCCCAATTCGCGACGCCTTATCGTCAGCGCCTGGAACCCTGGGCAATTGGATCAGATGGCTCTCGCCCCCTGTCACTGCCTTTTCCAGTTTTATGTGGCAGGCGGACGGCTTAGCTGTCAGCTTTATCAGCGATCAGCCGATATTTTCTTAGGCGTGCCCTTTAACATCGCATCCTACGCCCTTCTCACCCACATGATGGCGCAAGCCACGGGCCTTGAGCCCGGAGAGTTTGTCCACAGTTTTGGCGATGCCCATCTGTATCACAATCATTTGGACCAGACAGAAACCCAGCTAGCGCGGGAGCCACGGCCCCTGCCAACCCTTAAACTCAACCCTGACGTGAAAGACATTTTCGACTTCCGCTTCGATGACATTGAAATCATCGGCTATGATCCGCATCCCACCATCAAGGCGCCAGTCGCGGTATGAGTGCAGAAGAGACACCGCGCCTCAGCCTTGTGGTCGCCGTTGCCCAAAATGGCGTTATCGGGCGCGATGGTGACCTGCCCTGGCGGATGTCAGATGATCTGAAATGGTTTAAATCCATCACAACAGGCAAGCCCATTGTCATGGGGCGGACCACTTATGAAAGCCTGGGGCGCCCCTTGCCCGGTCGGACGAATATCGTTCTCACGCGGCAAGACGCGCCCCTCCACGACGACGTGGTGGTCGCCTCCACCCTGCCCATGGCCCTCGCCGCCGCGGCGGAGGCCGCCCGCACCATGGCCGCCCAGGAGATCTGCATCATTGGTGGCGCCAACCTCTACGAGCAAACCCTACCCCTCGCCCACCGGCTTTATCTCACCGTGGTCGAGGCCGATGTGGAGGGCGACCGGTTCTTTCCGGTGCCAAAGGCAGATGACGGATGGGCCATCACCCCGCTAGGACAGGTGGAACAAGGGCCGAAGAACGATTTTTCAGCCCGCATCGAACAATGGGACCGGCAATAAGCCTCCCAAAAGCTGAACAATGCTGCCGTGTAAATTGTACTCACGTGAGCCTTTCCTGTAGGAGGAATTTTTATGACCGAAACGACTGCAGATGGCGCTATCCGCATCGAGCTTGACGGCGCAGTGGCCCTCGTGACCCTTGCCCGCGCGGAAAAGCGGAACGCCCTCGCCATCCCCTTTTGGGAGGACTTCCCCAAGGCAATTAGAGAGCTTGATGACCGGGGCGATGTTCGGGCCATCGTGCTCGCCTCCGACGGCCCGGTCTTTTGTTCCGGTATTGACCTCAGCGCGTTCCAAGGCATCGCCGGCGACCGCGACGCCGCGGGGGCAGCCAGCGGGATCGACTTCCTCCATAAAGTCCGCTTGCTGCAAGATGCCTTCTCCGTTCTGGAGGATGCGAGGATACCCGTGATCGCCGCCATTCAAGGGGGATGCATTGGCGGCGGAGTTGATATGGTCACCGCATGCGACATTCGGATGTGCACCGAAGATGCCTATTTCTCTGTCTACGAAGTGGAACTAGGAATGGCCGCGGATGTCGGCACCTTCCCGCGTCTCATCAATCACCTCCCCGAAGGGCTTGTTCGCGAGTTGTCCTATACGGGCAGAAAAATGACGGCCGATGAGGCCCTCCGCTACGGTCTCGTCAATCGAGTGCTACCCACCCATGACGCCGTTAATGACGCCGCCATGGGTATGGCGCAGGAGATTGCCCAAAAGGCCCCCATGGCCGTTCACGGATGCAAGCGGGCCATCACTCACTCGCGGGATCACAAAACCCAAGAAACCCTCGATTGGATTGCTCTTTGGAACGCCTCCATGCTGCAACCCAGTGAGTTGATGACCGCCATGGCTGCCAAACAAACCGGGCAACCCGGACAATTCACCCCCCAACCAACCCCCAAAACCCAGAGAGGGGAAAAGCGACAAAAGAAAGCAATAGACCGATGGATTGATATCAAAAACGCGATGTTGAAACACTACGCGGCCTTTTTGATGGCCAAAAGAAAGCGTTCTCCTACGAGACTCTGCCCAGTGTGGATAAACGGCTAGCGGATCTTGATCGCCTGGCCCAAGCCATCCGGCAGCATAAGGATGAGATTATCGAGGCGGTTTCCAAGGATTTTACCGGACGCTCGCCCAATGAAACGCTCTCATCCGAGGTGGCATTGTCCATCGGCGCCATCGACTATTTGAAGAAGCGGCTCAAAAAACTGGCCGCGCCCATCAAAAATACAAAACTCACCGCTTCGGTCCCCGGCAAAACGTGGGTCCGACCCGTGCCAAAGGGGGTTGTGGGAATTGTCGCCCCTTGGAACTATCCCTTCCAGCTTGCCATCGTCCCCGCGGCAACCGCCCTTGCGGCAGGAAACAGTGTGCTGATTAAACCTTCAGAACTTACGCCAGCCACGTCTGCCGTCATGGAACGAATTGTGGCAGAGTGTTTTGACCCCGCCCAAATGGCGGTGGTCCAAGGCGGTGTCGATGTGGGCATCGCCTTTTCAGAACTGCCTTTTGATCACCTCTTTTTCACCGGATCCACCCAGGTGGGGCGCCTTGTGGCGATGGCGGCAGCCAAGAACCTGACACCTGTCACGTTAGAGCTTGGCGGCAAATCACCCTGCATTGTGCTACCCGACACAAAAATGGGGGACGCGGCCACCATGATCGCGATGGGCAAGGCTTATAATGGAGGCCAGTCCTGTACAGCGCCCGATTATGTCCTGGTACCGAAGGGTCAAGAACGCGCAATGGCGGATGCCATCCTATCGGAGGTTGGTCGGTTCTACACGGATCTTGAAACCGATAAGGACTATACCGCCATCATCTCCGACCGGCATGCAGACCGCCTCAAAGGCATGATCGAGGAGGCAAAAGCGGCGGGCGCAACCATCGTTGAACCCGCTTTTGATGAAACGAAGGCGACGGGCCGCCGCCTCGCCCCCGCCATAGCGATCAACCCGCCATTGGACAGTAAAATTATGCAGGAGGAGGTGTTCGGCCCCCTCATCTCCATCATTGGTTATGACACAGTGGATGACGCTATCACTTTTGTGAATGAGCGGGATCATCCCTTGGCCCTCTATGTCTTTGGCGACGATGTTGAAGCCGCCCGCGGCGTGGTGAACCGGACGGTCTCAGGGGGCGCGATGATCAATGGCACACTGATCCACTTTGCGGTGGAGCACCTTCCCTTTGGCGGGATTGGCGCCTCCGGCCAGGGGGCATACCATGGGGACTACGGATTTTATGAGTTCAGCCACCAGCAGGCGGTCCTTGAGTTTCCCAAATGGGGGTGGCTGAAAAACGTGGTTACCCCGCCCTATGGCAAGCTGTTTAAGATGACCACAGACCGTACCATCGGAAAGTAGTCGTCGCGAGGCTGGCGCCTACTGCAGGACAATCTCCGCATGCAGGGCACCGGCAGCCTTGAGGGCTTCGAAAATCTCAACCATGTCCCTGGGCGCCACGTTGAGGGCGTTGAGGCCCTCCACTAAATCCCGCAATGTGGCCCCTCCAAGGACCGAGATTTCCGCCACATCTTGATCGATCTCAATCTCCGTGCGGGGCACCACCACCGTATCGGCATCGGTGAACGGCGCCGCGGGCACGGCAATGGGCCGCTCTGTCACACGAATGGTGAGCGGGCCTTGCGCCACCGCCACAGGTTCAATGCGCACATCTTGGCCAAGCACAATAGTGCCCGACCGCTGATCAATGACCACCCGCGCCTTTTGATCCGGGGTCATCATCATCCCTTCAATGGAGGCCATGAGAGATGCGGGCGCAAGACCCGTGCGATCCGTGTTCAACTCCACCGTGCCCGCATCCAGCATCCGGGCGGGACTGTCCATAAACCGGGTATTCAGCTCACGTTCAATTTGTTGAGCGGTGGTAAAATCGGGATTACGAAGCGCCAACCGGATCCGGCGCATATCGCCGAATTCAAAGGCCACTTCCCGCTCAATCCGCGCGCCGCCGGGTATCGTCCCCAATGTTGGGTTCCCCTGCTGCACACCCGCCGCCGCGCCGCCGGCGGCAAACCCGCTAACGATGAGAGGCCCTTGCGCGACCGCATAAACCTGATTGTCCGCCGCCAGCATGGGGGTCATCACCAGCATGCCGCCTTGGAGGCTGCTGGCATCCCCAATGGAAGAGACTTGGACATCCATCCGGCTGCCCGGACGGCCGAATGGGGGCAGAATGCCTGTCACCACCACCGCGGCAACATTATCGGGCCGAAATTGTTCGTCCTGCACATTGACGCCAAGACGTTCGAGGAGGCTAGCGAGGGCCTCCTCCGTATAGGGTGAGTTTCGGAGGGTATCGCCTGAGCCATTGAGACCAACGACGAGGCCATACCCAATAAGGTCATTGCAGCGAACGCCCACAACCTCCACCAAGTCATTCAGCCGCACCTGGGCCGTCCCAAAGAACGGCCAAAGCGCAAGACTAGCAGCGGCGATAATGCCGAAAAGGCGCCCCACCCCGAAAAAAGTCATAAGCAGATTACCGCAGATAGTTTGTGAGCGACAATTGTCCCAACCGGCTGGTTAAGGTGTAGGCTGCCTGAAGGCGCGCTTCGAAGTCTTGGACCTCACTGGCCGATTCAAAGGCGTCCCGACCGATGATGCGGTCAAGGGTCTCCGCCGCAAGACGCAGTTGATCATTCTCCGTCTCTACCGCGTCTTCAATACGGTTGACGGTATCGCCCAGGGCCGCTTCGGAAACAACCAGTTCATCCTGCGCGGATCTGATGAGATCAGCTCCCTGACGAACCCAATCGACATAATCGACGGGGGGCAGTTTATAGGCCTGAGCGGTAATGGCGAGCCCCTTCATCATATCACGGAAGGCATCGCTATTGGCGTTTTCAATCGGGGGAAGTTCCGTCCCATCTGGAAGCACCACAGGGGCCGCCTCGCCGGTACCGCCCGTATAGATGCTTGTGTCAAATGTGCCGCCTGGCGCGAAGTAAGCGTCAACCGCCGCCAGCTTATCAGCCGTTGTCCCGCTGCCCGTCGCAATGGCGTCCATGTCCGCAAGCAACGTATCAAGATTGCTGAGAGAGGGGTTCGAGGCCGCATCGCCCGCGAATAATGAGCGGCCATCAAACCGCGTATTCAAGGCGCCAAAAACCAACCCTAGGGTCGATTCTGCGGTATTGGCCGTCGCAACAATGCCCGCCCTGTCGCCAGATGTCGCCGCCTGAAGCGCATCGACACCGACATTCTCTGTTCCCTTACGGACCGCCTCATAGGCCGCCGCAGCCGACGTGTAGCGGCCAGCGGTTAGCGCCAACCGGGTTTGCGTGGCTTGGCTTTGATCCACCGCCATTTGTGCGCGATGGACCTGCCCATTTTGACCCGCCGCTGCGGCGGTCAAATCGGACTGTTTGCCCGTCACCGCTTCAATCGCGGCGCGGTCTAAATTGTTCCGAAGGTCAGATGTGCCCCGCGAGAACAGCGATGTAGACAATAGGTCTGGAAGTGCACGGATCATGCTTAAATCTCCAATAGTCGCGCCATCATGTCACTGACCACCTGAACGACCCGCGCATTGGCGGCGTAGGCTTGCTCGATCAACAGCAGGCTCTGGAGCTCTTGATCGGTATTCACGCCGGTAATGGCGAGTTCTTCATCCCGTAAGGATTGAGCAGTGGAGGTTGCCGCCGCGGCCGCAGAGACCGCATCCTGGCGCTGGGTCCCCACCACAGAGGCAAAGGCCGCTGTTGTTTCGCTCAAGGATAAAACCGCGGGCGTATCTGTCACGCTGGACAGAGCACGGGGCGCATCGGCTGCGGCTAAAAGGCCGCCAATAACCCCAAGATTAGCTGAGGGGCCAGCAATGGTCGCATTAATCCCGTCGCGAAGGCGCCATAGCTCGCCCCCTTCATCCGGGTTTACCGCACTGTTCACACTGATCCTGGCAGCGATCCCGTCGCCTGTCCCGTTGGAGATAAAAAGGCCTTCTTCCCCAGGGGCTAAGGTTCCATCAACGCCCGTTCCGGTGAAACGGTCGACAATATCTTGGCTTAAATCGTCAATCCGATCACTGAACTCAGGAACAATCTCATCGCGTACAGCGAATTGGCCGGCCAAATATCCCGACCGAATGGCTTGGGCTCCTCCCTTTGGCGTGATGTCCACCCCATCAACGGTGAGCCCTGATAAATGGCCTGACCCAATCGTCTGGCCGGGGGCCACGATCCCGCCCGAGGAAAACTCAATGGTTCGCGCCGTTTCTCCGAGCAGCAAAACGCCTTCCGCGGTCGTGATCCGGAGCCTCCCGCGACCAGCATCATCAACATTAATATCCAATGCCTGAGCGATGATGTCGATCTGCGCTTGGCGCTGTTCAGCGGCATCCCCAAGGCCGTTGGCATCGCCGCGGCTAGAGATACCGTTCAGATCTTCCAAAGCGCTCAGGGCACGGTTCACTGCCGCAACGGTTGCCCCAATCTCACGATCAGCGTCGGTTCGGGCTTCGGTTACGGCATCCCCAAGGCGGTTGATGGTGTTTGTTAAATCCTGCGCCGCGCGGAGGGTCGCTGCCTGATAAGACCCAGACTCAGGGGTCGCCGCCAAATCATCAAGAGAGGTCTCAAACCGAGTAAGGCTTGCGAACAACCCTTGAGTGTCGCCTGGCTCACCGAATAGCTGGTTTAACTGTTCCACCGCTTCGGATTGCGCATTGAGGCCCGCCGATCTCGCAGCAGCTGAGAGACGATCTTTCAGTAATATCGGATCGCCGGCCCGCTCAATGGACGTGACCCGGACCCCACCCACAACGCCGGTCGACAGAACAACATCTCGTCTCGCATAGCCTGGATTGGATGCGTTCGCGATATTGTTCGAGCGAACTTGGACCGCGGTTGTCGCGGCATTCATGCCCGATAGCGCATTTGACAGAGCGTTGGAGAAAGTCATGGGAGGGGTCCTATCGTCAAATCAACCGCTAACGGATAATATTGGTGGTTTCTTGCAGCATCTCATCCACGGTTTGGATGATCTTCGCGCTGGAGGCGTAGGCCCGCTGGGTTTTGATGAGGTCCGTCATCTCAGTGCCGATGTCGGTGGTCGATTCCATCAAGGAAAACCCGACAGTGGCACCAGCCGGTCCGGAACCCGCATCCCAAAGGTAAAAGTCTCCACTTTCCTGGCTGACCGTATACGCCTGATTATCAGCGGGGCTTAAACCATTAAGGTTCGGTACCATCGCCACCGGAATTTGATACAGAACACGACGGAAGCCAGTATCATAGACCGCCTCTAACCGCCCTTCAGCGTCGATTTCGACCCCCTCAAGATCACCGATGGGGGCGCCATTCCGCGTGACGTTAAACGGCGCAAAGCCAGATTCCAGTTGGCTGATACCCGCCGCATCGCCATAGGCGCCAATATCAATCGTCACCGGACCACTTGAAACCGTTGTAGAGATGAGACCGGTAGCGGAATCATACGTCGCACCGCCCGAGGTGGTGACATTGGCAATGGTGCCTCCAATGCCCGCCGCATCATTGAAGGTAATTTGCAGCTGACCCAAATTGGTCGCCGGTATCGACCCTTCATCGACCAAATCCATTGTCCACTGATTTGTTCTAGGGTTCCCTGCCGTTGCAGGCGTTGGGGTAAAGGTCGCGGTGATCGTTTGGATGGCACCCAGATTATCATAATACTCGATAGGCATGGAGTACGGCGCTCCCGTCCCCGTGCTTTCGGTATCACTGGACGGTAAGTTCACGCCGATCGCGATCTCCGACGTCGCTGTGGCAGAGAACTGGTTCACACCAATGTTCACCGGCTCAAGATCGGTGCCGCTGCGGCGTGACACACCACCCACATCACCATCCGTGTCCGCCGGCCAGCCCAGAAGGAACAGACCGCCAGGGGTTTGTAAGAACCCATCCTCATTTTGCGAGAAGGAGCCTGTTGGCGTTAAGAGCAAGGGTCGGTCGGTCGCCCCCTGGCTGACGCCTCCAATGTCGGTGACTGGCATCATCCCCTGACCAGCAATGCCGATGTCTGTTGCGCTCCCCGTGGAAATAAGGGCGCCTCGTTCGTCTACCAATCGTGTGGTATCGACCCGCACGCCGCCAGCGGCGTAAGCATTGCGCCGCTGTTGCAAGACGAGACTTGAAAAGTTCGCTTCGGCACGTTTGTACCCAAAGGTCGACGAGTTCGCGACATTGTTTGAAATGGTCGCCAATCGCGCGGCGTTCACGTTAAGGCCCATCACACCGGCATTAAGGGATGACGAAATCGACATTGCGTGCAAATCTCCAGCTTTTCTATCTCTGGTTGTAGTCAGTGGATAGTTAACGAGCCTCTAATGGTGGGACATTCGATGCAGCATTCTGCATAATGATTGAAATTCGGCGATTCTCGGGAGCCTTACGGTCGGCCACCAACGGCATTTTGTCTGCCTTGCCCACAACTTCTGAAATGAGATCGTAGGGCAAACCATATTGCACAGCCATGCGTCGCGCGGCGTTGGCCCGCTCGGCTGACAACTCCCAGTTTGTAAACTGACTACCAGCACGGAAAGGAACAGAATCCGTGTGCCCAACTATTTTTACGGGGCGACCACTATCGCGAAGCACCGGCGTGATGCGCTCAATAACCCCGCGCATAAGGTCCGACGGAACAGACTCGCCACTATTGAATAGGGGGGCTCCATCGGCCTCCATGAGGTCAACAACAACCCCTTCATCCGACAAGGTCACTTTGAGCTGTTCTTCATTGATAGCGTCTTGAAGGGCGGTGCTGACCTCGGTCACAAGGTCCGCTTCATCTTTATACTTATCGGATGCACCGCCATGATTATTATATGCCAGGCTATCGGTGGCATAAACGGTGTCACCGTTCAGCATATCATCTCCCCCGCCGGACACCGGCGATAGGGGGATAGAGGGGTCGAAATAGTCCGCAAGGCCCTAACGCTGTTCCTCAGAGGTGGCATATAGGAGCCACATTAACAAGAAGAACGCCATCATAGCCGTCACAAAGTCAGCATATGCGACCTTCCATGCGCCACCATGGTGGCCGTCACCGCCGCCACCGCGTTTCTTTTTTACGATAATGGGTTGAGCGCTCATCGCCCCTGTCCGTTTGCTGATTTCGTAAACAGACATAACCTATGCGTGTAAAAGATAATTTAACCCGGATTGGTTGATTTGTCGCCAGAAGGAATAATTGCCCATAGTCACCCCTAGTTAGAGACGCCAAATGTCAGAGACGCCCCTATCAGAAGAAGACTCCGTTCTCCGCCGCATGGCCAACCAGGCGAGCGGGCTCCCCCCCTCCATGGGGGC
>CALFRH010000512.1 GCA_937919225.1 uncultured Parvularcula sp. | reverse complement strand
GGTAGGATTTGCGTGAACTTGAGGGGTACTAAGATGGTTAATTGTGGGGGGAACCCGACGACAAAGCGTGCCAAGTGGCGAGTCTCTCTCCTCATCATCGCTGCCGCCCTGGGGTTGGCGAGTTGTGCGGGCCTGAGTGAGGATACTTGTCTTACTGGCGATTGGAACACAGTGGGCTATCTTGATGGGGTGAATGGCTTTGGCCCTGAAAAGGTGCAGGATCGCCTAAGGGAGTGTGGCCGGTACGAGGTTGCCCTCGATCCACGCCAGTACGAAATCGGACGTGAGCGGGGTCTATCTGTCTTTTGCTCCCCCCGTGGTGCGCTTGACGCGGGCCTTCGGGGAGTTGGCAACATAAATTTGTGTCGTGGTGCGCTGCCGCTCACTCAGCGGAGCTATTGGATTGGTCGCGAATATTCTGATGCCAGAAGAGATTTCCAATCTGAGGAAAATCAGTATGAGTACGCTCTTTCTTCGATTCGCAATCTGAGGCGGGATTTGCGCGACCTCCGAAACGATTGGGATCGTGCTGACGATAAAGAAACTCGCGACGCTATTGATAACCGCATCCGTGACAAACGGCGAAGGCTTGATCGCGAACGAGATCGGGTAGACAGAGCGCTGTTCGACGTCAGACGCGCTGAGCGCCGCTTCCGGGATGTTGAGCGAGATAATGACCGCTTCCTCTTTGAATTAGAGGACTATGAGCGCCGTAAAGCGTTCGAAACGCCAACCCCTGAGATGCCTTCGGTTGGCCCGCAGAGAGATCCTGGTGCAGGTCCCGTTCAAGGGGTACCTGCCATTCCGGGGACGGAGGGATAAACAAAAAAAACCCGCCATCACTGGCGGGGTTTTCCGAACTATCTCAGTCAGATAGCAGATGAAGAAGAAACCTTATTCGGTTGCTTCTTCAGCGGCCTCTTCGGCGTCATCCACCATTTCGCCCATTTTGGCTTTGGCGTCGTCCATCATGCCTTCAGCATCGGACTTCATTTCGTCCATTTTCTCGCCGGCATCTTCCGTCGCTTCAACTGCAGACTCGGTGGCTTCGCGCATGTCTTCTTTAGCGGCATCCATGTCCTCTTGGCTGCACGCGGCGAGCGCGAGCGTTGAAGTGGCGAGAAGGGCGGCTAGGGTCAGTTTGCTCATTGTGTCCCTCACATTTGTATATGAACTCTCAGTAAGGTTTACGCACATTTATGGTGCGACGCAACCATACCGTTAGGTTTAAGGCTCTTACCGTGAAAAACGGCGAAATGATGTCAAGCTTACGAAACTGTTACCTTTGGGCCGCGGCCAGGGCCTCCTCATAGGCTT
>CALFRH010000511.1 GCA_937919225.1 uncultured Parvularcula sp. | reverse complement strand
AATCATAATTCGGCCGTTTTGACTCGGTCTTTTTCAACACCATCGGGCGAGTTTAAGACGCTCAGCTATTGTCTCCTCCCGGCGTCAAAGCGGACGTTAGCCGTTTGTAGGGAAGTTCCTAAAACCGGACATAACCTGTAGCGCGATTGACGTTCGCTTTGGATCAAAAGCAAACATCGCTGAATTGGTTTAAGCGAGTTCCCGTTTTAAGACCTCAGAATCCTGAAGGAATTTCAAAATACTCGGGTAATGCCAATCTGCCTTCCCGTAGTCTTGCGCTATTGTGAACTCTCCTGGAGTGACCAATGTTTGGATACCTGCCTCGAGCGCTGAGTTAAGAGAAGCAACGCTGTCTTCGATCGCGAGACAATTTTCTGGGCCCGTTTCTAGCCGAGCCAGTGCTAAATTATACACTTCGGGATGTGGTTTGGACTGCCGAACATCTTCAACGGTGAGGATCTCCGAAAAGTCTTTTAAATGGAGGCTTTGCCTAGCGCCAACTTCGATTGCCTGAATATTCTGTCGATAGGTCGTCGTCACCAGCGCCAACGATATCCCAGCATGGCGAGCAAAGTGTATCAATTCAACGATACCAGGTCTGAGATCGATACCCTGTTCAGCGATCTCCGCACAAGCAATCTCTGTTTTACGCGCATGGAGGTTTTCTATCGCATCTGGGGCCAAAACTTGATTCTGATTTGCACTTAATCGCCTCAACCGTTTCATGCCGCCGCTGGTGAGCAGCAAAGACTTGTAGGTGTCTTTGTCCCAATACCAATCGAGGCCTGCTTCGCGAAAGGCCTGATTATAAGCTCGGCGTTGGATATCCGACGTCTCTGCAAGTACTCCGATACTACCCACGAGGATATTTTGAATAGTCATAAGCCTTCTCCTGATCATAATACGTTTAGAGGAGCGCGATGGATTTTCACTAGATTGAATTTGCCGTCGGCGAACACGAGGAGATGACAATATCAGGATACATACAGTTATGACTTCGCCAGCATGCGCAAGATTTTCTCTCTCACATCGTAATTCTTCAGTATTGCAAAACACTGATGTCGGCTCTGCGCTATCGTTCGTCCCTAGAAGATGGTTGGGAACGTACCAACACGGACACTATGCAGTAGCAGTCTGTCGAACCAGATTAGCCGACCATTTCGGTTAGGGGCTACTATTTAAATTTTGTTTGCAGGAGCCACCAGAACTAGAATTGACCAATCTTTCAGCACTCACGTGAATCGCGCGACCAAAATCACAGCACAACTGAGTTTCATATTAATTCAATAAGTACAGAGGTTTAATAGACCTTTCTCGCTCGCTCATTCTCGTGCTTGCTGCGGCGCAGCACTTTTTTTGGTCATCCGAAGCGAACGCCGCCCCGTACCCCTAGTACCTGAAGGTTGTGTTCGGGGTAGTCTTAGGAGGGCTAAATGGAAAAGCTTATGCTGGATCCGGGCGATTATGTTGGAGTGTCGTTTTGGATCATTAGTGCTGCCATGGTGGCAGCGACTTTTTTCTTTTGGGTTGAACGTGACCGAGCCGAAGGAAAATGGAAAACATCTCTGACCGTCGCCGCCATGGTCACTGGTATTGCCGCAATCCACTATTTCTACATGCGCGGCGTTTGGGTGATGACTGGCGAAAGCCCGACCGTGTTCCGTTATGTCGACTGGTTATTGACAGTCCCATTGCAGATCATCGAGTTCTTCTTGATCCTATCAGCCATTGCCGTTGTGCGTGCGTCTCTGTTCTGGCGCCTGTTGGTCGCGTCTCTGGTGATGTTGGTCGCTGGTTACATCGGCGAGGTCGAGCAAGGCAGCTTGCTGTGGCCGATGTTCATCCTCGGCACCCTGGCATGGGTCTATATCATCTACGAAATCTTCGCGGGTGAAGCAAGCAAGATCAATGCAAGCTCCGGCACGGTGGCATCGAAAAAAGCGTTTAACGCGCTCCGATTGATCGTAACTGTTGGCTGGGCGATTTATCCAATCGGGTACATCCTCGGATATACCGGCGGTGCGTCGCCCGACATGTTGAACATCGTCTACAACCTTGCAGACTTTGTGAACAAGATCGCCTTCGGCGTCGTCATCTGGGCGGCTGCTACATCAAGTAACGCGAACGAATCCGCGTCTTAACTTGCAACATGGAGCACCGGGCCATCCGCTCGGTGCTTCACTGCAGCGGAGGGGTTCCAGCATGGTATCTTCGAGCATTGACCCGAACCGGCATGCGACAATGGCCGACGTCGAGACAGCCATGATCGATTTGCTCGCACGCGACGATAGTGTGATGGCACAAGCCGCGCGCCATCATCTAGGATCGGGCGGCGGACGAGCGCGCGCCAAACTGGCGCTGCAAAGTGCACACGCCCTAAATTTGTCTTTCGCAACAACGCGGGCGATTTCCGCAGCCTGTGAGTTGTTGCACAATGCGTCATTGGTGCACGATGACTTGCAAGATGGCGACACCGTCCGACGCGGTGAAACGGCCGTCTGGAAAAAATTCGGATCAAACACTGCGATTTGCCTCGGCGACCTTATGGTCTCCGCCGCTTACGCGGCAATTGCATCTGCGCCTGTTGACCAATTGACCGAGATGATCGCGCACATGCATCAGCGTGTCAGCGACGTCATCGGCGGACAACATGCAGATCTGGAAAGCGACTGCACGACGATCGCAGACTACAATGATGTTGCCCGCATGAAGTCGGGTCCTTTACTGGGATTGCCCGTCGAACTGTGCCTGATCGCCGCCAACCGACAGGCCGATGTTTCAGCCGCGATGACCGCCAGCGATGCCATCGCGATCGCATATCAAACCACTGATGACATTTCGGATGCCGAATGTGACATTGCAGTCGGCGGGCTGAATTTTCTCGCCCTGGTGCAGGGCGAAATGGCGAGCCGCGCACACGCCGCCCGCCAGCACGCAGCTGATTTTGCCCGCTCAGCAATTACAATTGCCAAGAATCTGCCTGACGGGTCGGGCGACGGATTGGTCGCGCTGGCCGAGAAATTTGTCCCGGTTCTAGAAATAGGGGAAGCCGCATGAGCAATGCAATGGTCATTGGCGGCGGATTCGGCGGCATCGCGGCAGCTCTCAGACTGCGCGCCAAGGGATACGACGTAACCCTTTTTGATCGTTGTTCGCGGTTGGGCGGCCGGGCCCAGGTGTTTGAACGCGACGGCTTTCGATACGATGCCGGACCAACTGTGATTACAGCACCGTTCCTGTTTGAAGAATTGTTTGACCTGTTTGGCGAAGATATCCGTGACTATGTAGACATCGTGCCGCTCAATATCTGGTATCGGTTTCGTTACCCCGATGGCGACGCCTTCGATTATGGCGGGACGGTCGACGATACCCTTCGGGAGATCCGACGGATTTCGCCGGAAGATGAAGCCGGCTATCTCTCGCTGCTAGAGGAATCCCGCCGCATTTACGAAGTCGGGTACGAGCAACTTGCCGACCAACCGTTTCATTCGTTTACCGAAATGGCAAAAATCACGCCACAAATGCTAAACCTTGGAATTCGGCGATCGGTTTGGGATTTGGTCTCGTCGCATCTCAAACATGACAAACTGCGACAGGCCTTTTCGGTGCAACCCTTGCTCGTGGGTGGCAATCCATTCGATACGACCTGCATCTACAATCTCATTCATTTTCTCGAACGGGCGCATGGCGTGCATTTCGCGATGGGCGGTACCGGTGCGCTAGTTGATGCGTTTTCGAGACTAATGTTGGAACAGGGAATCCAGATCCGCTTGGAAGAAACCGTCACACGCCTGCACAGCGAGAATGCCAATATTACCAGCGTGGAACAGGCGAGTGGTGAACGCGTCGACTGCGACCTGGTCGTCTCCAACGTCGACCCAGCGCATCTTTACCGGAACATGGTGCCATCCGCTGAGGTTGACCGCTCTGCAAAAGTCAAAGCGAAATTCGCCAAGAAATCGATGGGCCTTTTCGTTCTGTTTTTCGGGACGGATACGACGTATCCGGAGGTCGAACATCATACGATCTGGCTCGGACCGCGTTATAAGGCGCTCTTAAACGACATCTTTAACCGCAAAATTTTGGCAGACGATTTCTCGCTCTATCTGCATCGGCCATCTGCGACGGATCCAAGCTTTGCCCCGAAAGGATGTGACAGCTTCTATGCGCTCGTTCCGGTGCCTAATCTGCAAGGC
>CALFRH010000510.1 GCA_937919225.1 uncultured Parvularcula sp. | reverse complement strand
ATTTTGCAAGTGATTGCATCTCAGCCTGGTGCCCATGATATCGCCTTTCGTGACGGCCAGCGGTTAGAGCCACGCCTTGATCAACTTGATCCCACCGCATTTGGTCCGACCTTTTTCAAAGAAGGGGGGCGTTACCTTGTGACGGGTGGCCTGGGGGATGCGGGCTTCACATTGTGCAACGCGCTTGTAAAACGATATCGCCCTCAACTGCTCATCACGGGTAGAATACCTCTCGATGATCTGCTAGCAGATGATAAGCGTCGGCAGCGAATAGCTGCCTTAAAGGCGGCCGGAGCTGAGGTAACGTATATCGCTGTTGATATTGCCCAAGCCCACCTCGCGTCGGAGGCTCTTGGCTCAGTAATGAAAGAATGGGGCGGTGTTGATGCCGCCTTACATCTGGCGGGGACGTACCAAAGTGCTGATATCGCTGACCAGTCTCGTGAGCATCTTGATGCCATTATGGGGCCAAAGGCTTATGGTGCGTATACGGTTTTGAAGCTATTGGAAGATTGGCCGGAGGCGGCCTTTATTGTCTTCTCTTCACAGATTGCGCAATATGGAACACCTGGCGCCGCCGCTTATGCAGGGGCAAACCAAATGGCTGATAGTTTGGTTCAGGCCGCGATCTCCGACGGTCGGCCAGCCTATACAATCAATTGGACAATGCTCGAGGGGTTGGGCCTGAGCCAGCATGTGCGGGGCGCCGATGCCTTGACGGCGATGGGCCTCATGCCAGTCTCCCCGACGCAAATGATTGAAGCAACCCAGGCCGCGACAGGGACGGCACCCGGTCAGCTCCTCTATGGTGTTCACCCATATCGCGACTTTGGGTTGCGCAATGCGTCAACACCCGATCTGACGCCCACAATTGGGGTCTTTACGGATCAAGCCGGTGACCAAGATTGCTCTATTATAGAGTGTACTGATAAAACAGGGCAAGGCCTTACGGCGTCGTTTCGCCTTGCTGAGACGCTTCCACAGAATGATGATGCCGCCGCACGGCGTGATGCTTTGCGGGCGTTGCTGTCAGGGACCTTGGATGAGGCCGCTGAGTTATCGGCCGATGCCGAAACTCTGGTCGGTATTTGGAAATCTGTACTCGCCGTACCAGCCGTCGGTTTGCAGGATAATTTCTTCACGCTTGGGGGACACTCCCTTTTGGCGACGGAACTATTGGGCCACATTAACAACCGATTCAATGTCGCCTGGACACTTCGCACTATCTTTGAACATCCTACATTGCAGGAACAAGTGACGGTCTTGGATGGCAGCGTCTCAAAAGACGTAGCCGTCAAGGTAGATGTTGATGTTTCTAAAGCGTCGAGTGTTCCCCTAACCCCCGCCCAGCAGCGGATGTGGTTCCTGTACAAACTTGCGCCGGATGCTGCGACCTACAACGTCGAAGCGCGGATGAGTTTTTTGAAGGGGGCGCAACGCGAGCACCTTGAGGCCGCGATTAACCGCGCTGTTTCCCGGCATGAAGCTCTGCGGGTGGTTTTTCGGGAGCATGATGGCGTGGTTGAACAGATGGTTCAGTCAACAACGATCTCACTGACCGCCGCGCCGCTTAGTGTCGGGCGCACCCTCGATGAGGAAGCCACTGCGTTTGCGAAGAGGCCATTTGATTTAACAGCTGGACCACTATTTCGGACCCATTTGATTGAAGCGGAAGGGGCGTCGCACCTTCTTCTCAATATACACCATATCATCAGTGATGGTTGGTCTGTACGCATTCTATTTCAAGAGATCATTGCCGATTACCGAGCGTTGGAAAGTGGGCGAGCGTTGCCTGACCGGGCGCCCACCATGTCCCTTGCTCGCTACGTTGAAAGTGCTTTGGACGCTTACAATAGCGCTGTGCCTGGAGACCGATATTTCGATTATTGGAAAGGCGAACTGGCTCACATCGATCAAGGTACTGTATTCCCAGCGGATCGGCGTGAGGGGCAGCATCTTGAACAATTGGGTGATCGTGTCACAGTAAAAATTGATGCGTCTACGACGCAGCAGCTGCGGGATGTCGCGAACGAGCACAATAGTACACTTTTTGCGACGCTTTATGCGGGCTTTGCGGCGTTACTCTTCCGGTTGACGCGTGCGCCTGAGGTGACGTGCGGTACCGTTGTTGCCAACCGACAAACCTTGAGCGAGCAAGAGTTAGTTGGCTGCCTTGTCAATGTTGTCGTCATGAATATGAATGCTGCGCTTGACGACAGCCTGAATGATCTCGCCATCCGTGTTCGCGAAAGGATCCTCGATTTCGCGGAGTATGGTCATGTTCCATTCGACGCTTTGGTTCGTTTGTTAACAGATGAACGATCCGAGGGGCTTAACCCGTTTTTCCAAATCGCTTTTGATGTTCATGACAGAAACATCACGGCCTGTGATGACCCGGACATCAAGTTGGAGGTAGCAGAGTTGGCCCTAGGGACGGCGCGATATGACATACAGCTCACAATTAAGGAGCGTGCTGATGGCCTTGAATGCTGCTTTGATTTTGCAACCGCGCCCTATCAACGTTCCACAATTGCGGCTCTGGCTGAGGCGTATACAACCCTTTTGGCGGGGATGGCGGCCAACCCGAGTGCAGCATTATCAAAGCCGCCTTTACTAACCCCGCTGCGCCAGAAAGAGGTGTTGGCATCCATTTGTCAGGGGCGTCAGCCCGATTGGGCCTTAGATCAAACCGTCCTGGATCTGTTCACGCAAATTGTCCAGCGCCAAGGGGACGCGCCCGCCATTGTTTTTGATGGACAGACTGAGACCTATGCGGAGCTAGAACGCCGTGCTCAATCTATCGCGGGCGGCCTTGTAGCAGCAGGCGTTCAGCCAGGAGACATTGTTGCCATCGGCCTTGAGCGAAGCGCTGATTTTGTTGCGTCCGTTCTGGGGGTGTTGTTCGCAGGCGGCGTTTACACCCCCCTTGCCCCTAGTTACCCTGCAGCACGGATCGACGTCATTCTGGCCGACGCGCGGCCCGCTTTCATCATTACGTCTGATGAGAAGAGATACGAAGACGTCGGGTGTCCGGTTCGATCTGTCAAGGCATTGCAGGATATCAATCCCGTACAAATCGTTCCACGTGCCCTTGATGATCCTGCTTATGTTATGTTTACATCGGGATCCACAGGTCGACCGAAGGGTGTCGTTGTGCCCCACCGGGGACTGACGAACCTTGCCTATGCGCAGCGTGATGTTTTCGCAATCGATGAGACCTCACGAGTTTTGCAATTTGCGGCTCTTGGCTTTGATGCTGTTGTATCGGAGATTTTCACCACTCTGACCGCGGGGGCCACCTTGGTGGTGCCCACTGCAAGTGAACATCGACCGGGGCAAGACTTGGCAGATCTTTTGGCTAAGGAATAAGTCAGTGTCGCCACTATACCACTATCGATTATGGGAGTGATGCCGGACGAGACCTTGCCCGCATTAAAGACACTGGTGAGCGCGGGTGAGCCTTGTACCGCTGCGTTGGTCAAGCAATGGTCCCCCGGACGCCGGTTTGTTAATGCCTACGGACCAACCGAGGGGACGGTTTGTGCCTCGATGGGGGTTTGCGACCCTAGTGTCTTAACACCCCCCACAATTGGCCGCCCAATGGCGGGGACCTCAGTCTACATTGTAGACGCGGCGGGATCGCTGGTTCCCCCAGGCCTGCCCGGTGAGATTTGGATTGGGGGCGTTGGGGTTGCCGATGGATATTTGGGGCGGCCGGATTTGACCGCCGAAAAGTTCGACGATGACCCATTTGTCGCCAATGGTCGCCTTTATCGATCAGGGGATGAGGCGCGCTTCACACAGGCCGGTGAGATCGATTATTTGGGCCGTATCGACGATCAGATTAAGCACCGCGGGTTCCGAATTGAACCAACGGAAATTGAGTCAGCGCTTCTTGGGCAGCCGGGCGTGGGGGCTGCGGCGATTGAAGTTCTTAAAACGCAAGATGGGTCAACGGAGCTTTTAGGCTATGTGTCGGGCAAACCAAGCGGGGTGGATGGCGGTCTAGAATGGTGGCCCTCTGTATCGGAGTTCTTTGTCTATGACGAACTAATGTATCGTCTCATGACCCACGATGAGCGCCGCAATGAGGCATACCATGAAGCCGCGCGGCGCCTAGTTGAAGGGAAGACGGTTCTAGATGTGGGCACGGGTCGGGACGCCATCCTGGCACGGATTTGTGTTGAGGCGGGGGCCCGT
>CALFRH010000509.1 GCA_937919225.1 uncultured Parvularcula sp. | reverse complement strand
CTATGCATGCGCCGCCATCATCAACTCAAAATGAATCCCCACAGACCCTAGAGCATCGCGCCGAAAAGTGTACGCGGTTTTCGGCGAAAAGCGATGCGAAAACAAAAGACTATAGCGAAGGCGTGAGTACAAACGCACGTCCTTCGCTATAGCCTTCGACAATTCTCACCATTTGTCCTTTGTGGTGGGGGGAGTAGCCATTCGCAATAAGAGCGCGTACAAGATACATATAAAATGAAATGTAACTGAGGCGCTGACGCTATCGGATGAAAAGATGAAAATGGTACCGCCTCCTGGTCTCGAACCAGGGACCTCTAGATCCACAATCTAGCGCTCTAACCTACTGAGCTAAGGCGGCCCGAAGGGCTCAACCAAGGGGCTCCGGCCCCTCGCGAGACACGCCTTATCGTATAATCGGTTAGGCAGGGCAACCAATTTCTCCTTCCCATCATTGGGTCAGCAAATGGGGGGGGCAGCAAATGGACCGCCCTAGCGGTCACGATAAAGGGCAAAATGCCCAAGGGGTCATGATGGAACGCATCACCACATCGCTTTGGGGGCGCATAGTCGCCGTCTTCACTGGTCTTATGGCGCTGGCCGCGCCGGGCTTGGCCGTTGGGCAAGAGGGGACAGGCGACTTGGTCGCGCCGTTACCATTAGAACCGGCGGCGCCGTCCGCCCCCTTTGAGAATGCTGACGCGCTCACTCATTTTGTAGACGGTGTCGTGCGCACCAAAATGGACGAACACAAAATCGTGGGCGCCGTCGTGGCAATTGTCACGGGCGACGAGGTTTTATTGCAAAAGGGATATGGCCTTGCCAATGCGGATACTGGCGAGAAGGTGGATCCCGACAAGCATTTGTTCCGTGTGGCGTCTATTACCAAACTCTTCACCGCTATGGGCATTATGCAGCTGGTGGAAGAGGGGAAAGTGGACGTCAATGCCGATATCCGCACCTATCTCGGTGATCTTGGCTTTGATGACCGTCAGGGGACGATCACGGTGGCCAACCTTCTTACCCATACGAACGGCTTTGAGGATGTGGACTTTGGCTATTATGGCGACAACCCTGATCTCGTGGGGCTCCCCACGGCGGAACAGCTTGAGACCTTTGCCATGCGCCAGGTGCGAAAACCGGGCGAGGTGACCGCCTACTCAAATTATGGGTTCGCTTTGTTAGGTGAAATTATTGCGCGGGTATCCGGTATGTCTTATGCGGACTATATACACAAGCGGGTGTATGCTCCGCTTGGGATGACGAATTCCAGCGTGAGCCTCAGGTTCCCCGCCACTGTCGATGATCCTGCCTTCCGGGCCCGGTTTGCGGAGAACCAGGCAGAACCCCATGAGTGGCGCGCGGGGCGCTATGAAATCCTATCCTTTCCAGAGCCGGTGCGCGCCATCGCGCCTGAGGGGGGGATGTCGTCCACCGCGGCGGATATGGTGAAGTTCATGCAGGCCTTCTTACGGGATGGTCGGAATGGCTATGGGCAAGTCGCAACCCCGGCGACGATGGAGCAAACTCGTTCGGTCCTTTTCAGCCAGTACCCTGGTCTGAGCGGTACCGCCCACGGGTTCTGGGTCGTTCCGATGGAGGGATATACCGCCTTTGAGCATGGCGGATCCATCAATAATTTCCGGTCAAAGATTGTAATGATTCCGGAACTCGACATCGGTATCTTCGTATCCACAAATACCGAGAGTGGTGGCCGATTGGCGGGATCATTGCACAAACTTTTATTGGCGCATTTTGTTCCTGCTGACGATGTGGCGGTGCCAGCGCCGCCCGCGGACTTCGCTGACCGCGCGGGGCAATATGAGGGGACATATGTCACCACCCGTCGTAATCGCGACTATCTTGGAAAAGCCGCCATTCTAGAGCCGCAGCTTTCGGTCTACGTTACCGATGACGACCATTTGTTGGTGGTGGATGGCAGCTATAGCCAGCGTTTTGTTGAAACATCGCCCGGTGAGTTTCTAGCAACTGATGGCAGCCTGAGGATGCGATTTGAGGGGGAGAAGGGTCGTGCCGCTCAGTTTGTGTACTTCTCAACCGACCCCTACTCAGCAAATGAGCGCATTCGCTATTGGGAGACGCCGGGCAGTCTGACCACGCCAATCGCTCTTGCCCTTATCGCGATCATCCTATTCCTCGGGAAACCCATTATCTGGGCCATGATGGGGCGCGGCGGTGACGCAGTGGCCGAACTTTCCAGCGGCGGCTGGGCCGTGCTGGCAGCCGCGCTGGCCTGGTGCGGCACATTCTTCTTCGCTTTTCAGTTGACGAGCGCACTAGCGGCTGATCCGAACCTCTTTTACGCAGAGTTTCCCTTCTATCCTGTTCCCTTGCTCCACGGGTTTGCGATCGCAGGAGGGATACTGACCATTATTGCCTTTGTGATTGGGGGGCGGATTATTTTTGCCACAGAGGGCCCCTTCGGCCTGTGGGGGAAGGGGCAGTACGCTGTCACCCTGGCGCTCTTTGCCATGCTGGCTTTGGCGCTTATCCAATGGAACATCCTGCCCTGGCCCCTTAAGGGTTAGCCGCCTGCGCTGCTGCGACCGCCAAAGCCGCCCCGGCGCGCGACGGCGGTCCGTTGGGGTTTGGTACGCAATTGCTTCGCTTTTGCCTTGTCGGCGTTCCGTGCACCGCGGGTTGCTGCGTCGCCGCGATTATAGTCCGTTCGGCTAATGCGATAGTCCTGTCGGCCGCCATTAAACCGGTATCCCCCGAGTGTGCTGAACCCACCGCCATAGGGGTCACGGTAATAAGGCATAGGCCGGGTGAAGGAATTGATCGCATTGGAAACAAGGTAGCCGGTGAGGAACGGCGTCCAAAAGGACCCGCCGCCGCCTTGCGCGGTCTGACGACCACAATTCATGGCGCCATAATCTTGCTCGCACGAATTCACATTTTGATAGGCGGGGGCATAGTCCTGGTGAAGCTTCACCGCCTCGTCAAATTTAGCGATGCAGTATGTGTCAGTGAAATATCCGTCTGCGGTACACTCGGCGGCGCTGGCATAGTTCTTCGATACGGCTGGCGTGCGGCCTGCTTCTTTTACAATCGTCTCGCAGGTCGATTGGGTGAAATTGCCAGCAGCGGAACAGGCCTCGATAGAGGGGAAGGTTGGCCCCGGCGGCAGGTCCGCATTCCCCCCATCGCCGCAGCCGGTGGTGGTGCTCGCGGCCCCCGCCATCATGACTAAGGAAATCGTCTGTGAACGTTTCATCTTCTATCTCCTAACGGTCAGGGGCATGGGCTATATTGACCCCGATCATAATTTGGATCTCTAGAAAGTTAGAGGTTTCTCGTTCCCCACTGATCCTGCGAACCGTGGGGAACACTGGCCGTAGGGTGAAGCGCCAGAGGCCTTAATAGGTAAGCGAAGCGGCATTGATAAGCCCAACAACAATATGCATGGCGGCCAGCGCGGTAGGCGCGGCCACTTCTCCTGCTTCGATACGGGCGGAAATATGCGGGAACACCACCCGGAAGAGGAAAAAGGTCCCCAGCTGTACAAGGCCTGATGCAACGCCCCAAAAGATGAACTCAAACACCGTCACCGACTGGACAATGAGATTCGACAAGGGGATCGCAAAGCCGACCAGAGCGCCGGCAAAACTGATCGCTGCCGCGATATTGTTGTTCTTGACCAGCTCCAACTCTTTATGCGGCGTGGCTTTTACATAGGCGGCGGCGAAGAGGCTGAGCAGCCCCAGGCCCACAATAAAATAGACCAAAAAGGGCAAAAAGCCTTGGCTTAAGGACTGCACCCCGGTGGCGAAATCGAACATGGGTTGTCTCTCCTAAATCGATAGTTGATGCGGGTGCAGACCGGTACCCAGCATGGTTTCAAACGTGGCTTCGCTGCCCATTCCTTGAATGAGAGCGAGAAGCAGCACTTCTCCTTGCGCTGACTCGGTACCGTAAACCATGCATTCTTGTGGGATAGCGCGGGGGTCCGACATGTCGGCGCTCTCAAAGACGGTTTCTTCGAACTTCACGGCGGGCTGGTCACGGTCGTCGCCTTCATACCAAAGCCGGTCAAACGCCGTCCCGTCATAGTCCATTGTCGCGCGGGTGAGGCGTTTGCCCCACTCAGCTGTTGAGGCACCGGTGGCCAAATGCTCCGAGCTGGACGGGACATAGAACGACCATTCCTCCGCATAGCCGCCACCTTTACTCGTGGTCATGGCTTGCAGCATCCGGTCATCATCATCGTAAAACCGGTGCAGCCAGGAGGTCCCGCTCTCGTCGGAGAGGTCGATCCGGCCTTGCGCGGAGATCAAAAAGTCTGAGGACGTTTCCTCTCCCAAGGCGCCATTGAGTGCCACTAGCATGGAGGGGTCAATTCGTAAGACCCGGCCAAGGGCGGCTTCGCCAACCGTGGGCAGCGTTTCTTTTGCGCCTTTGCCGCCAAGGCTTTTCATCCATTTACCGATCATGGAACGCTGTCTCCTATCCAGCCACTCTTATCCCGCCAGCCGTCGCCGGGCCACGTAAAAGACACGCATGCCGACGTCGATCACATCGTCCCCCGCCATGCAGAGGCGGGGGGTACCATCCGCCCCCTGAATAGCCATGAGGGTGGCTCTGTCCGCCCGTAGCTTGTTCTGTGCCTCCGTCACCGATAGGGGCGCGCCAAGCGCTTCGGCTTGGACACTGAACATCGCGCCATCTTCGTCCGCCGCTGAGACGAGGGCGGAGAGCACGGCGCTGGCGCCTGGGTCGCGGGTCGCGCGCATGACCAATTCCTCCGCATTCGCTGAAACCGTCTCCAGAGCCTTGCAATGGGCGCGGGCGAGGGCGGCGGTGTCCCCATCGTTGAAATAGGCCACCATATGGGTGTCGGGATTAAGGGACGAGGCGGCAAGGCAAGCGCTGAGGCTCAAATCATCATTATCGGCAAAGACAACCACCCGCGCGGCATTCTTAATCCCCGCTCGGACAAGGGCGTTTGTGTCTGTCAGTCGCGCGGCGCGCACCAGGCGGACCCCTTCGGGTAGCTTGGCTTCCTTCACCGTCACCACAATCACGGGAGCGTCATCATTACCGTCTGCTTGGAGTTCGGCGATGAGCTTCTCCGTTCGGCCGGGTTCATGGCCGATGATGACGGTGGCGTCTGTTACCTTTTCGTAATTTCCGTAGCCTTCCAATCTTAGCCTCCAAAATCCGCTCACCATACCGATGATTTTGGCCAGAACGGTGGTGAACAGGGCGATGCCTCCCGCCATAAGCCAGAGGCCCGCAAACCATTTGCCCCCAAGCGTTTGGGGCGACAGGTCACCATAGCCCACCGTGGTGACCGTGGTCAGATAATAATAGAAAAAGTCGCTGTTGGTGAGGGCCGCTTCCCCAAGGGCCGCCAGCACCGCCCAGGCGATGAAAAGATGAAGCCCCGTGAAGAAGGCGAGCACCCACCATCGGGTCTCCACCACCGCGGTCAACAATCGCTTGAGTATGATAGGCAATGTTGGTTCGATCCTCACCTACACGTCGCTTGCGAACTCTTCGACTCGCCAGCGACGTTCAGCCCTTTATCTGCGCGCGTCTTGAAACAAAAACTGGTTCCCATCCCGGCCTTCGCCGGCACATGCTTTTGACGGGACGCGCTCTTATATTAACACGTAACCTTGACACCGGGGGACTTCAACAGCACCTGCTCCAAGCGACGCGATTTCAATTGAAACCGCATCGCTTTAAGATTTTGTTTTTACGCGCTTCCCTACGGCGAACCGCATACACTTCGCCTGGAAGCGCTTTGACGATTGATGGAGGAAGGCGGATAAATGACCCAAGGCTGGACAATCACGACCTTAAAAACGGCCCTGGAGGGGGCGTTCGAGGAAGACGAAGCGACGCTATTGACGCTGGAGGGGGGCGATGCGCTTCAGGTGCGTTTTCCGGATCATGGTGAATTGGAAGTCACAGTCACCGTTGCAGGGGAACAGTTATTAGCGTCCACGCTTCTCTGGCCCCGGGCTTCCCAAGCGGCACCAGCCAATTTCGAGGAGCATGCCTTGCGTATTCATAAGTTTCTACCGCTATCCACCTTTGGAATTACGACCGTCGACGGCGAAGACTGGTATGAGCTGTTCGGCGCTCTGTCCGCCAATGCAACGTTGGAAGATGTGGTGATGGAGTTGCAGCTGCTTGCGCAAAATGCGGTCGATGTGGCTGAGGCGAACGCGGCGGCGTAAGCGGACAAGAATAAAGGGATCTTACGACATGAGCTTTCTGAAAAAACTCTTCACCGCTGCCAAAGGCGCCGTCACCGAAGCCGGTGAAGCGGCTGCCGATGCCAATGCGATTCGCATTCTCGACCAGGAATTGCGGGATGCTGAGACCGCTAATGGGAAAGCGAAAGATCAGCTGGCCGCGATTATGGGCAAAAAGAAGATTGCCGAGCAAAAGCTAGAAGGTCTTCGCGCGGATTATGACCGCCGCATGGCCCAGGTGCGGGCTGCCCTTGATAAGGGGGAAGAAGATCTCGCGCGGGACGTGGCCAAAGCGGTGTCTGAGATTGAACGTCAGGGCCGGGAGGAAGAGGGGGTGATCGCCACCTATGACGAGACCATCGCGTCCCTTCGCTCCGCTGTTCGCGACAATGATCGCAAAATTGAAACCATTCGCCGTGAGACCGAAACCGTCAAAGCCAATGAGGCCATGGTCAAGGCGCAGGCAGCGGTGGCCGCAGAACATGCGGGCTCGAATTCCTCTCTTGGTTCGGCAGCGGAAAGCTTAAAGCGCATCAAAGAGCGCCAAGAGGCCCAAAAGGCGCGGATTGCGGCGGCAGATGAGCTAGCGCTCGATGGCGGTAGTTTGGATGATCGCCTCGCCCAAGCAGGGATCGCCGATCAATCGGATACATCCGCAGACGATATTCTCGCTTTGGCGCGCGGTGGCGGTGAACCCAAAAAGCTGGGCCAGGACTAAATTTTATGGAACGCCTTGTCCTTTCCGAGCGGGCCGATTGGGAAGCCCGCGCGGAGGAGGTGGGCTTTTTGTACCATACGCCCAAGGGTGAAGCTTACTGGCGGGATGAAGCCTGCTACAAATTTACCCTTCGCCAAATTGAAGATGAGCTGGAGGAGCCCGCCGAACGGCTTCATCAAATGTGCCTTGAGGTGGTGTAGCATGCGGTGCACCATCCCCCAACCCTAGAGCGATTGGCGATCCCAGCCGACTATCACGACTGGATCAAACAAAGCTGGCTTGACCGTGAACCCTCCCTCTACGGCCGGTTTGATTTTCGTTATGATGGGAAGGGTCCGGCAAAGCTCTATGAGTATAATGCTGATACCCCAACTGCGGTGTTTGAAGCGGCGGTTTTCCAATGGATGTGGCTTGAAAACCGCATTGAGCGCGGGGATGTGCCGAAAGGGACGGACCAGTTTAACTCCCTTCATGAGGCGCTGATCGAACGGTTCCCGGAAGTCACGGATGCAGATCAGTTGATGCACTTTACCTCGGTCGATGATGGGTATGAGGATCGCGCCACCACCATGTACATGGAGGATTGTGCCCGCCAGGCGGGGCTGCACACACGGTGGGTCGATATT
>CALFRH010000508.1 GCA_937919225.1 uncultured Parvularcula sp. | reverse complement strand
GACCCTTAGTCCCGCTTCAAGCTCCAACCCTTTTTCATAGATAGCGCGTATGCCGCCGAAGCCCGCTGCCGTTGTCCGATCCGTCTGACTCAATGATGTAAAAGCATCGCCACTTTCAGTGACGATCAGTCCAACATCAGTTTCATCTTGCTCCTCGCTTAGGAACACGCCACCGTTCCAAGAGACAACGCCAATATTACGACTGTCGAACCGCACCTCCCCAATCGTTCGCCGAGTGTTGTATGATAAGGTAGACTGAGCAATATCGTCCACCTGCCCCCCCACGAGGGTTCGTTCAGAAAGATCAGCATCTTTATCAAAATAGGACGCAGAAAGGGTCAATCCCCCCAAATCCGTCGATGTTATGGCAGATACGGAAGCAAGAAAAAATCCATCTGAAAAGATCTCCTTAAACCCCATGGGCGCAAGGCTTTGATCATTGCGCAGCGGCGACAGACCAGAGCCTTCGATCGTGGCATCTTGCCCCCACACCATGACATCAAGAGCTGATCCGGCCGAGCCCTCCCGGCGAAAGGCGCCCCGGGCGCCCACCCTTTCAAGACTGCCCGCCCCCCCGAAAAACCCGGGGCGATGGCGCGTATAAGCAACAACGCGGAAGGCGTCACTGTCCGACAGCGGCATGTTAAGCATCATGTCACCACCGCCGCCCGCATCAAACTCGTTAGTGCGATACTCTAACGACAGACGCGACTGACGCACACCGATTTTTGGAGGCTGTGCGATGAGTTTCACAGCACCTGCCAAGGCCCCCTCACCATAGTTGACGCCCTGAGGACCTCGCAGCACTTCAAACCGCTTAAGGTCAGCAAAATCAAAGGCCGTTTGCAGGCCCTGTACAGAAACCGGGGTGTCGTTGACGTACACCCCAACTGTCGGCTCGCCAACGCCGCTAAGGCTCGAAACACCGCGAATCAAGATGTCGCCACGCCCGGGCGCCATTTCTGCAACCGAAACCCCGGGAATGGGGCCAGCATAGTCATTATACGCGCTACCCCACTTATCAACAAACTCATCAGAACGAAAAGCGGAGACACTGACTGGGGTCTGGAAAAAGCTAGTCGGCCGCCGTGTTGCGGTGATGACGACGATGTCATCGATGTCTGCTGGCTGTTCCCGGTCCGATGGCGGACCATCTTTGGTCGGTACATCACCAACCTCCTCCGCCAGAGTGATCACGATCGCACCAGGCGCCACGTAACGGGCGCGAACACCCGTCCCCGCCAGCATCTGTTCAAGCGCATCCTGCGACGACATCTCGCCGTCCACCGCTTGCGTTATCGCCTGCTCCAAAACGCCTGGGGCCGCGATCACGTTGACGCCAGCATCACTGGCAAAGCGCTCCATCGTCTGCGTCGCGGGCCCGGCAGGGATGGAAAAAGTCTTTCTAGCGTCCGCCGCGGCAGCCACTACAGGGAGAGACAAGAACGCAACCAAGGCTGCCGCAAGCCGGCTCAGCCTGGCGGCACCTAACGAGGCTGCGTTTGAACGCTTCCATAAGCGCATGCTGTCGCAATGTCCCATAGTAGTCTGGCTTTCACCATTCCGAAGATTGTCTAGTGCGACCTTAACATGGACATGAAGCGTCGCTCAAACACTGCAGAACGGCCCCATGGCGCGAAAGACACCGTTGAAGCGTAGACCGGTGAGGTGATATTGTGAAATCGGTCGAAGCTCAGGGTTAGTTTCCTTCGACTCCGATCGAATAGAAGGAAGTCCTCAATCGCTTGGTCAGTTTCCGAAGCGCAACGACAGATCTGTTCACCAACGGTAGCGCCGAATTTATCGGGCAATTGGCAGATCTATGGGCTTATCACCACTTGCGTAGGTCACCCATAAACCACGTTGAGTGACAGAACGAGTTAATACTGTTAATGCCGGTCTACGTCTCCCAAGGCCCCCTCTTGCCAGTATGCCACGCTCAACTGATCACCTTTGCCAAGCTTGAGATCCGACTTGAACAATCGACGCATTTCGTTCGCGGTCTGCGCTTCACCGCCAAACCAAGCATATGTATAGGCCAAATCAGATGCGACGAGTTCTTTCGTAATTTCCGTACACTTTGTTTTAAATTGATCGCTTGGAACTGAAATGACGTTCATTGCAGTATCGGGAAGGTAAAAATATGGATCTGCTTGCTCTGGAAACGCGATAAGCACTGTCCCATCCATGGGAGCAGGAGCAGCTTCCAGGATTCTCGCGATCGCCGGCAAAGCCGTTTCATCACCCGCCAACAGAACTGGACCATCCGTGTTTGGCAGGGATGGCTCCCCAGCAGGCCCCATCAAACCTATTTGATCACCAATATTCGCGTGTTCCGCCCAATCTGCAATCATGCCGCCAGCATGTTGCACGACATCAATATCGACCTCATTCTTTTCTGGCCGAACATCACGTAAAGTGTAATATCTTACATGCAATTCGCTTTCGCCATTCGGCCAAACCGTCACGCCGTTATCCGCGACACGCGGCCATTCTGGATCATCGATATACCCTTTCGGAGGTCGCATCAGCTTTACGTGTAAGCCGTCAAGCAGTGACGCAATTCGCTCTGCGTTCAGTGTGAGACGTATCATGCCCGGAAAGATGATCCGGCGGTCTTGAAGCGTGAGTTTTTGAAAGTTGACCGGTGCGCCATCTGCGTTCACTGATCGCTCTAGATCTGCCCATGAAACCGAACTTCCAGCTGCTGGATCAATCTCACTTATTTGCGCAGCGACCGCTTCTCTCAGGAAATAGAGCATATTCTCATTGGGCGCATACAAATGCACGGTAAGCGCGGTTCCGTTGTGACGAAAGTCAAATTCACATCCGTCACGCGTGAACCGAGCGTGAGAGGCAGAGATATGTTCAAGGTCGATATCGTGTTCTTCGATATGTTGCATAAGCGCTTCAAACGCCTCTGCAACGTTCGGAATAGGAACGGATGTGCGAGCGTCAACAGTCATTCGATGTGTATTTCCTCAGTATGCCTTAATCGCCAGGCCAAAATTGTTCCGATCGAAGCGCCGATAGCAGCCGCAATCAGTAATCCGGACAAACCAATGAGTTCCACGCTTGCCAGCCCTGCCCCAGCAAAAACCATAAGAATGACGCGCTCCAAACTGTTAAACGCCGAAAAGTCTGTTGCGGCAGAATCTTTCCCGCAAACCCCGATCAATATGGAGCGGCTAGCTGGCACAGCGCCGAAGGTGAGCGCGCTCGCCAGTAAAACAAATATCGCTGTAGGCCCATGTCCGAAACCATTTCGAAAAATCACCGCAAAGATCAAACAAAAAACAACACTAACCAATGCAATCCCAGCAAGAACAGTGAAACCGCCAAACGCATCAATAAGAGGCCGGATAGCCATTATGGCCAATAGTCCCACGGCGCCGCCGCCAACCAGACTTAGCAATGCGGCATCGCCAACACTGAACCCGGCATCGATCAACAGGATCGATTTCAATCCAAATGACACTGCGAGGCCAAGACCCGTAAAGATCTCAACCACCATGAGACGCCGCGCCGCCGGTTTTTTAAACAAATTGAACTGTGATATTAAGGATGGTTTCGTCTCGGGCGCTGTCCAGCCTCGGTCGAGACCAAGCACAAACACCAAGAGTGTTGATGCCACAGCAAATGCCGCCAATCCGAAAACAACACTCGACCACCCAAGGTCCGCCAAGAGATAGATGACCAATGCGCCAATCACCGTTCCCGCAAGCGCTGCTCCTGCTGTTCTGTACGAAGATCCTTTAGCTCTATCTTTAGGAGATAATCCTCGTACCATCAATCCTGATAAAGATACATCCTGGGTCGCCATAACGGTCGAAAGACAAAGGACTAAGCCGATCAAGATTAAAGGCGAGTCACCCGGGTCGGCCAGTGACAAACCAAGGATGATAATAAACGCCCCAATGTGCCCAAACAGGATCCAGGCACGATAGTGACCGAGGTTCGGATTTCGAAATCGATCAACGACCGGCGCCCAAAGGACGTTTAAGACGAAAGGAAGCGATGCAAGAAAGACCAGACCTACTATGGCGGTGGGTTGTCCGGCTGCGCGCAAAAACAACGGCACGCCATGTGCTACGAACTGTCCAATAGCAGCTTGCGCAATCGACAAGACCATAATGGCTGGCAGCAGTCCTTGTGGGGTCGATGCCGTAACAGCGCGCACAGAGAGGCTCACTCCTCTGCCCCCCTTAGAACCGCTTTGTGATCGCCAATCCAAATGTCCGCGGCAATGTCACTTCCCTAAAATTCGTAACAAGCGCATTGCCCCCTGCTTCATCGGTTACATTGTTCACAAATGCCCTCAGCTGGAGCTGGTCAAACTGATAGGCTGCACCAAAATCTACCAGCGTGTAATCACCGATTTCCTGATCGGGTAGATTATTGAAATCATTAAAGAAGGAACCGATGTAACTTACCTGTCCATTCAATGTGAGGTTAGGCAAAGCTAAGGGGTTCCAATCGAACCCTAGCGTTGCTGATCGCTCGGGGTCTTTGCCGATCCGGTTACCCAAAAGATCAGGTCGCGTAGCAATGCTTTCGGTGACTTCGGTTTGCAAGATACCAAGGCTGACAAAAACGTTCAGCGTGTCGGCGAGGCTCGTGCGAGCCTCAATTTCAAGGCCATAGGTCTCAGATTCTGGAAGGTTCACCACAATGGTGGAAGCGAGGGAGCCTGGGGTCAATTGCAAGAAGAACTGGGGATCGTCATACACGCTATAAAATGCGGTCGCACTGAACTGCGTTCTCTGATCCGCTGAAACATAACGATAGGCGCCTTCATAGGTCCAGACGCGTTCAGACTCGAATGTGATCGGTTGCGCTGTGGCGAGCTGGATAGCGGCGCCACCTGGGTTCCAGCCTTCGCGTGCTGTCACAGAGATCGTTTGTTCCTGCGAAAGATTAAGTCGAACACCAATCTGCGGCAGAGTCACAGTCTCCGAACTGGAAAAGTCCTGGAAAGCTGGCGGAACACTTATAGGGAACGGTGGCGATGGCAGAGCCAACACAGCAGAAAATGTTTGCCGATCATTCTCATCCGAAAGCACCCGGCCGCCCGCCAAAAGGTCGATCGAGTCCATCAGTTTGAAAGCTAAATCAGCGAATGCGGATAGCGTTTCCTGCTCCCCGTTTGCGTTCGCGAAAAGCGTGCCGCTTGGAAGTGGTGGCACTTCATTTAAGATCTCGAACTCTTGTTTGCGTAGCGTATAGGATGCCCCAATTAGACCTGACGCACGATTGCCATCTGGCAGATTGAATAGGACGTCCTGGTTGAAGATGGTCTCATTGAAATCAAAAAAGAAGTTTTGCGGTACGGGGATGATCGGCTGGTCGTCAGTGCTTACAAAAGCCGCATCGCCATAGTTGGTAATCGACGATAACCGCGCGCCGTTTTCAAACGCGTAATGAATTTCAAGACCGGCCACCCACGCTTGAGTATCGAATATTCGTAAGCCGCCGGTGAACGCCATGTCCCGGCGATCAACGTCATTTGCGAGAACTGTCCCCCGAGTTTGCGGCGTAGTGCCTTCCAGATATTCAATCAAGCCCTGAACACGCCACGGGCCGGCATCGCCCTGCGGCAAGAACAGCGCTTTTCCGCGCAGACGGGTTTGTTCAAATGCTGTGAGCGCATCCAATTTGTCTTCCTGGCCCGGGAGCGCGCCAATAATGTTCCGCGGATCATCGCCAGCGCGATGTTCTATTGTTCCGCGCAGCGCCAGCCGATCCTCAATAAGTCCGCCCGAAGCCATACCATTAATCACATAACTTGTGCCGTGAAAGTCATCGACTTCCACAATCCCTTCTAACGCCGCTTCGGCCGAGAAGGTCGGATCTTCTGTCTTAACGACAATTGCGCCGCCAATCGTGGCGCGTCCGCGCAAACTTGTTTGTGACCCCTTCAACACCTCAAGACGTTCGACATCCCAAAGCGTAATAAAGTCTGAGTTTGAAATGTTGAAGGGCGGACAATATCATCGATAATAACTGGCACCCGAGGCTGCGTACCACCAAGCCCTGTCTGAGCCAGCCCCCCTGGCCCGCCTCCCTCAATGCCGCGAACAATAGGCGCCTCACTGAGCGATCGAATGAGGGTGTTGGCCGTTGATTGGGCAACTTCATTCAGCGTCTGCCCGACTTCTTTTTGCAGCGCGCTCTTGTCATAAATTGCGACACTGCTTGTCGTATCCAACAGACGTTTATCTTGCCGCTCACCGATCACTGTAATCGTTTCAGGCGTGCCAGTCTCGGCCGGCACTTGAGCGAGTGTTGAAACCGTCAGCATGCCACCAGAGCAAGCTGTCAGGACCGTTACTGAACAAATGTTCCTGCATGAAGTCCTTTTGTGAAAGCGCATGAAATATCCAATTCGTATTCGCATAAGTTTTGCGAACGATTATCAACTGGATGATAGGCACGTCCATTCGTAAAACCTGACAGTTCAGGCAAAAAAACAAACAGATTGGACGGGAGCTAAAACTTGCGGGGGGAGCGGCCAAAGTAGCTTTTCACCGCTCTGGAGAACGCCTCCGAGCTGGCATAACCAAGAGTTCTTGCGGCCGCCTTCGCTGGAACACCCTGATTGAGCATTTCAGACGCTTTTTGCATTCGGGTTTCAAGAATAAACCGCCCCAATGGTCGGCCAGTGGCTTGTTTGAACCGGGCTTTCATGGCGGACTCGCTCATTCGGCAAAGCCTTGCGATATCCTGAATCGTAACCGATGTGCTTGGGTTGTTTTCAACCTCTGAGATCGCAAACGCTATGATGTCGTGTTCGATTTGGTCCTGGGGTTTTTGTTCTGCGCAACGTGCCTGCCTACTCCAAATATCTGCAAGTAATTGCAGCGACAGAGATTGCAGTAGAAGGTTTGAATTTGGCCCATAGTTACGCGCACAATGGATCAGTTTTTGTGCAGTAATCGCAAGGTCGATATCCTGCTCCACAACGTCGTGGAAGTCTGATTTAACAAGCGCTAATGCCCACTCCACGATCTCTGGCGAATGCTCGCGCATAGCCGCCAGGTATTCCAGTTTGAAACGCACCGATACGGTTTCAAATTGGCCCTGAGCTTCTGCATCTACCTTCCATTTTGACGAGGCCGATTTCCCTGAAACTAGTGTATCACCAGGCGTTACATGCGTGGTCCGATATGGGGCTTCCAATTCCTCTGAATATGAGGAACCGTGAGTGCGGAGTTCTACAATAAGGCCTGTTTCCGCGACGACGTCAGCGGAGTATTCTCTCTGCCCTTTAACGCTGCCTACGGATACGATGATCCCATTTACAGGTTCAAGCAATTTCACGAATCCTGTTGCGAGAACAGAATTCGTTAGTGCACGAAGCTGCAATATCTTAACGTCGGCAGCTTCGGCAAGCTGCTTCGCCTTTGCTAGGGTGAATTCTCGATATGACGTTCTCATCTCTGGTGAGAGTAAACCACATGAGAACCATTCGCAACAAGCGCGCTCAAAGATACTCAACTGGTTTCATCGATCGGCTAAAATGGGCCAATAGGTGAATTTTCATGCATGGACAGCATGCCAGTGATTGCTGCCCAAGTGTGAACAAATAAAAAGAGGCCCGCCTTTTCCTAATCCGTAGGCCGGAGGTTCGAATCCTCTCGGGTGACGTGCTTCCCGAAAACTGAGCCATTTGAAGCTGGAATTTTCTAATTTAGGCTGCCGTTTTGGTGGCGGAGGGTTCCATGAAGAAATCCAAGTTCACGGACGCGCAAATTGCGTTCATTCTGAAGCAAGCAGACGAAGGGACCTCGGTTGCTGATGTGTGTCGGAAAGCTGGCGTGAGCCAAGCGACATTTTATATCTATGGACGGCTCTCCCGGTGCAAGTGATTTGCGCAATGATTTCTAACGGTATTTGGGTGCCAACATCTATCCGGCGTCACCAGACTGGGCTGGCGCGCCCAAATGGGACATCCGCGTGTGCAAGGGCCTCAACAACTGGGCGGCTTCATTGAGCCATTATAAAACTCAGGTTCCCCTCGCACCGTATCCAGACCGGTCGTTCACATTTCTCTTCTCTTTTTCACTCTTGCCCGCAAAACCTTGATCAGGCTGCACGGAACTCCGTACCACCACGGAGCATCGCAAAGATGACCCGGGCATTCTTGTTGGCAATGGCGACGATGGCTTTGGCCGCACCGCGCCTTTCTTGGAGACTGATGGCCCACTGACTGACCGCATCAGAATGCTTCGGTGCGGTTCGCAAGACAGCGTGAGCTCCATGCACCAACAGTGTACGCAAATGTCTGTCTCCGCGTTTTGATATCCCAAACAACCTTTGTCGGTTACCACTCGAATGCTGCCTTGGGACGAGACCCAGCCAGGCTGCCATGTGGCGACCATTTTTGAACTCTGCTCCGTCACCGACGGCTGCAATGATCGCTGTCGCTGTCTTTGGACCGACGCCCCTGATCTTGGCGATGCGCTGGCAAGCTTCGTCCGTTCGGAAGACACGTTCGATCTCTCGATCGAACCACTTCACCCTCACATCAAGCTGGCACAACATATCGAAAAGCTGTTCGAGCATCGCCGCAAACAGATCGCCCAACTTACCGCGCTGTGTGCTGAGCAGTTTTGGAATCTCACGTCGCACACGCGTGATAGACAGCCCGATGGCGAGGCCTCGGTCGAGAAGCAATCCTCGCATCTGAGAAACCAACGCTGTTCTGTGATTGACCAGTCTTTGACGGCCGCGGTGGAGCGCCTGAATGTCTTGTTGGGCCAAAGTCTTCGGCGGCACGAAACGCATATTCGGCTGCTGCATCGCCCTGCAAATCGCCTCAGCATCGTTTTTATCGTTCTTTTGGTGCTGGGCGAATGGCTTCACGTATTGCGGTGCAATGATCCGTACACTATGCCCAACGGCTTCAAACTCTCTCTGCCAATAGAACGCACCGGTACAGGCTTCAATGCCGATGGTGCACGGCGGTAGCTTCGCAATCTCATCGAGAAGCCGCGTTCGGCCAAGCCGCCGACGGAGTAGAACTGCGCCGCAAGCGCTCTCTCCATGCAGCTGAAAAATGTTCTTCGCGAGATCAATCCCAAGGTACTTCAAATCCATCGTGGTCTTCCCTTTCTTTGCAAGGCCTCAGCCTCGCTGTTGGAGGGAGAGCCGTCCATCCCATTAAATGGCGAAAGAAGTATGCCGGACTGATGCCAAGCGAGATGAAACGGCTGAAGCAGCTCGAGGAAGAGAACGGTAATCTGAAGAAGATTGTTGCCGATCTTTCGTTGGATAAGGCCATGCTACAGGACGTCATCAAACGAAAGCTCTAAGGCCTGCTCATCGTCGCAAAGTCGTTGATGGGATAATGGCTGAATGGTCTGTCAGTGAATGGCGAGCGTGTCGTGTACTGAAGGCACCGCGATCTACTCACCAATATCGATCAACGCGCGATGAACAGGCCGACCTCAAACAGCGGATCAAAGAGATTGCTCAAACCCGTGTGCGGTATGGCTATCGGCGTATCCATGTTCTTCTAAAGCGAGAAGGATGGACGATAAACGCGAAGCGCGTTTATCGACTTTATCATGAAATGGGGCTGCAGCTGAGGAATAAGACACCGAAGCGGCGGGTAAAAGCGAAGCTCCGTGATGATCGGAAAGAGGCGAAAACGGTGAACGAGACTTGGGCCATGGACTTCGTTCACGATCAATTGGTCACCGGACGTAAACTGCGTATCTTGACCGTCGTCGATACCTTCTCTCGGTTCTCGCCGGTGATTGATGCCCGGTTTAGCTATCGGGGCGAAGATGTTGTTCGAACGCTGGAGGTGGCGTGCAAACTGTTTGGCTATCCAAAGTCAATCAGGGCTGATAATGGCCCAGAGTTCATCTCGCGTGATCTTGATCTGTGGGCTTATCAAAATGACGTGACCTTAGACTTCTCTCGCCCAGGAAAACCCACCGACAATGCCTTCATCGAGTCGTTCAATGGCAAATTTAGGGTAGAATGTCTGAACTCGCACTGGTTCATGGGACTTGATGATGCCCGCT
>CALFRH010000507.1 GCA_937919225.1 uncultured Parvularcula sp. | reverse complement strand
CTACTATTCAAGCTTCAGGCACACCGACTCCAATGCCATCGCTCGAACTCACGCGGTCACTGTTCCGACAATGGTGGTGCAAGTAAAGGACGATATGACAACCAACCCGTCGGATGCGCAGGGAATCTACGACAAACTGCCCAATGCCGACAAGAAGCTGCTTTGGATTGAGGGAACACCTGTGAGATATGAAGGGTATCGTTACTTCAGTCAGACCCCCCAAGAAATGGTCGATTGGTATCGCGAAAGAGTGTAAACCCCGACGTCCTCTTTCGCGCGGGGTGCGGACGATAAAGCATACATTTACCGGCTATACGCGGCTCCGCTCAGCACGCCTGTTTGGTGTTCGTGAAAATGAGCGGTCGGTATCTGGCTGGCTGAGAGCCCTTCCCCCAATACGCGCCCGGTCGCGTGTTCGCATCACACGGACAGCGCCCAAATATGATCTCATCAGTCCTTGAACGAAGTACCGAATAAGGTCGTATGCATGACTTTGTAGACGTCAGTATTGTCCATGAGCGGCCTGATCAGTTCGCGATTAAAGCCCGCACCACGCACCAGGATACCGCCCGACACATCCCCGCCATCAGCGTCATAGCCATTCGCATATGGGAGCGTAACGCCGCGATCGTCCATGGGCGCCGTGAATAGGGTTGTTTCCGGACCATATAGGCCATGCACGTAAGGGCTCTCCTCTTCGACAGATACAACCTGAAGGCCGCCTGCATCACTGTCTGCCGCTGTGATGAGCAGCGTGTCGCTGCGCGCATTCACAAAGTCGAGCATGATCCCGAAAGCTTGATCGGCGCGCGCGAGAGCTTCCAACGCGCCTGCCGCATTCCTGTCATTGGGGAAATTATCCGTTGCTTCCTCTTCGACCACAACGAAAAATCCATCTGGGTCTTTCGAGACAAGGCTCAGTGCAACTGCCGCCATCTCGGCCACTGTTGGAGCGTCGGGATAAAATGCGGGCAGGTCGTACGCTAAATTTATGCCCGTGGCATTGGCATTGAACGTGTGATTATGAGCGAAGACTCCGTGCACTTTGCGCGTTTGATTGAGGTCGAGTCCAAGCAATTCCTCACGCGTGTAGACAACCGCATAGCCAAGCGACTCCGCGAGCGTAATGAGGTTGGTGCCGTCTGTGCGTTCCCCAAGACCATGCCGGCCTTCAACACCGTCCGGAAGGAGATACTTCTCACCGCCACCAAGGATAACTTGCGCGCCCGCTTCGATGACCTGGCGAGCGATGTTATCGACATCGCTGCGTTGCTCGCTGGCGCTTAGAAAAACGGCCGTTCCTG
>CALFRH010000506.1 GCA_937919225.1 uncultured Parvularcula sp. | reverse complement strand
AGCCAAAACAAGAAGCGGGCGCCTTGTGACGAAGGTTATCCATTCTCCCACGGACAGTAAGCCGCTAATCGCCGCTATAGAGGCCGGCGGCACTAAGTTTATCTGTGCGTTAGCGCGCGCTGGCGGTGAAGTGCTTGACCAGACGCGGATCGAAACACGGGATCCCGCCTCAACTCTCTCCGATTGTGCCGCGTTTTTTCAAAAGCACCTATCCGAAGGCGTACATCCCGCCGCCGTTGGTATCGCCAGTTTTGGCCCGCTTAATCTTGATACGAAGGATAAGGCTTTTGGATCGATTATCTCCACCCCTAAACCTGGGTGGAGCGGTGTGCAGCTCCTGCGATTTTTCGCTGACCTCTGTCACGCGCCCGTGGCTATTGACACGGATGTGAACGCCGCTGCCCTCGCGGAGGAGCGCATCGGCGCCGCCCAAGGATGCGATACATTCTGTTATATGACGGTTGGCACCGGGATTGGCGTCGGCATCGTCCAAGCGGGCAGGACCTTAAGCAGCCCCTCCCACGGGGAAGTGGGGCATATGCGTATCCCGCGGCATCCCGATGACGATTTTCCAGGCGTATGCTCCTATCATGGGGATTGCGCCGAAGGGCTGGCAAGCGGCCCGGCCATTGCTGAGCGATGGGGGACAAGCGCCGCCCACCTGCCCGATGACCATCCGGCATGGGCCTTTGAGGCCTATTATCTCGCGGCCCTATGCAACAATCTCATCTATATGTTCCGCCCAGAGCGCATTATTATCGGTGGCGGCGTGATGATTCGGGAAGGGTTACTGGACAAAGTCCGTGTAGCGTTGAAGGAGATGATGGCAGGATATGCACTAAGCGCCTATGAGCAGGATCTTTCGCGCCTCATTGTTCCACCAGCGCTCGACATCCCACCCCCGGGACTACTCGGCGCCGTTTTGCTGGGCGAACAGGTTTTGGAGACACAGATATGATATTGTCTCGGCTTTCATGGATGCAACCCATTCTGGTACTGATATTATTCAGCCTGTTTGGGTGTGCTGATACCAGCGACAAAGCCGGCACGAACACCACCATCACGGTTTGGCGCCATCAGGCCGCCCCCGCAGAGGAAAATGCCAGCCGCGCTGCCCTCGCCCGTTTTGATGCTACGCACCCCGAGTGGCACATCAAAGTCCAGTCTATACCGCAAGGTGCCTATACGGAGTCATTGATGGCGGCGTCTATGGCGGGGTCGCTTCCTTGCGTGCTAACGGTTGATCAGCCGATGATCCCGAGCTTCGTGTGGGCTGGTCATTTGCTGCCGTTGGACGGTCTGCTCCCCCAAGCGCTAACCAGTAAGATGAGCCCCATTGCCCTGGGGCGTTATGACGGAGAGCTTTATGGTGTCGGCCAATTTGACGGCGCGCTGGCCGTCTATGCCCGCCGGTCGGCGTTGGACGCGGTCGGCGCTCGTATCCCCACCCTGGATACGCCGTGGAGCAAGGAGGAATTCGAAGCGCTGTTGGAGGCTCTTAAGGAGGATGGTTACGCCTACCCCCTCGATATCGGGGCCCGAGATCTCAAGGCCGACTGGTGGACATACGCCTTCAGTCCCTTACTACAGAGCTTCGGTGGAGACCTTATTGACCGCACCAATTATCAGCAAGCCGATGGGTATTTGAACGGCCCTGACGCCATAGCCTTTGCGAAATGGTTCCATAGCCTCTTTGAGCGCGGGTTCGTGAACCGTCAGGAGCCAGACGAGCGCGGGTTTCAAAAGGGGCGTAATGCCCTTTCCTACAATGGGAATTGGTGGGCTGCTGATTATGCTGCGGCGGTCGGTGAGGACCTGATCATTCTCCCCCCGCCTGATCTGGGCAACGGCCCGGTCATCGGTGGCGGGAGTTGGCAATGGGCCATCAGCGCCACATGTGAACACCCTCAAGAGGCCGCCGCGCTTCTTTCCTTTTTAATCAGTACAGAGGAAATTGTGGCGATGGCAAACGCAGCCTCCATGGTCCCTGTGACGGCCGACGCCGCCGCGCAATCAGACAATTTCTCCGAAGATGGTGACTGGCGTGTCTTTTACGATCTCATGAGCCGTTACGCGAAGGAACGCCCCACGACACCGGCCTTCACCACCATCTCAAACGCCTTTTTTAAAGCCATGCGCGATATCATGAACAGCGCGGACCCACGCGATCGCCTGGACGATGCGGTGGATGATATCGAACAAGTTATCGAAGACAATGACGGTTACCATCTTGGTACAGAAGTTGAGGAGTCCTGAAAATGGCCACCCCCTCGCTCAAGGCTGCCTCCAAGCTTTATGCCGGATTATTCGGTGCCCCGGCGGCCCTGGGCCTCACCCTCTTTCAGATCCTACCTTTCCTAATGGCATTTGTTCTCACCTTTAGCGATGCACGGCTCATGTCTCGCGGTACAACAGATTTCGTCGGCTTGCGAAACTATGAACGGGTGCTGGGAGTCACGATGATGGTGCAAAACCCCATAGCCGACGAAGATGGAAAGCCCGCTCTAGACGATCAAGGCGCCAATCAGTTTGAGCGCATACGCAACATCACGCGAACCCAAGAAAAATATGATGGCTTTAGGCCTCTGTTTCATTGGGAGATGATGGATCGACGGTTCGTCTTTCTGGCAAAAGACCCTATATTCATCAAATCACTATTCAACACATTTCTCTTCACCTTGATGGTGGTCCCGTTGCAATGCGGGGCCGCCCTCGGTCTCGCGATGCTTGTGAACGCCGGTCTGAAAGGCCAAACCGCTCTGCGAACGATCTACTTCTCCCCGGTGGTGATGTCGATGGTCGTGGTCGCGGTTGTGTGGGCCTTTTTGTTCAACAAAGATGTTGGCCTCATCAATCAATTTTTAGCGTGGATCAGCCTGGGACAGTGGGAGGGCGTGAACTGGCTGGGTGATCCTGATACAGCATTACCCGCTATTGTGGTGATGTCCGCCTGGCAGGGGGCCGGTTTTCAAATGCTAATCTTCCTCGCCGGCCTACAAGGCATCTCCCCTGCCCTTTATGACGCAGCACGGATAGATGGCGCCAGTGGCTGGCAACGGTTTGTGAATGTGACCCTCCCCGGTCTTCGCCACACCATCGCCTTTGTGGTGATCGTGACCACCATCGCCGCCTTCGGCCTATTCACCCAAGTGGATGTCATGACCCAAGGCGGGCCCAACAATGCAACATCAACCGTGATGTTCCACGCCATCCAGCGGGGTATCCGCGAGCAAGATATTGGCTATGGCTCCACCGTCACGGTCATTTATTTTCTGATTATCGCTACCATCGCTGTCGTTCAGCAAAGATACTTCGCTAACAAATCGTCGTGACCTTATGACAAAACCACAAGCCCCCGCCCCAAGGCAACGATCAGCCCAACGATACGCTCTTTATGCGTTCGCTATTCTTTTCGCGTTCATTTTCCTGTTCCCCTTCTTATTCATGCTGTCTTCGTCCCTCAAAACGAATGACCAGATTTTCGCCGACCTTGAATCCTTCCGCGCGTTCATGCCGGTGGGCGAGCTGACCTTAGAGAATTACGCAGGAGTATTTGGCGCCGGGAACGTCAGCCGGTACATGGTGAACTCAATATTGATCACGGTCCTAACGGTTACCTTGGGATTATTGGTCAATAGCCTCGCCGCTTTCTCCCTATCACGGCTAGAATGGCGCGGTAAAAAGACCATCCTCTCCATTCTTGTCATTTTACTGATCATTCCGCTAGAAGCGATCGCCGTCCCGATGATGTTGCTTGTCGCCAACCTGCCCAGTATTGGCGTTGATGGAGGCAGTCTTACAAT
>CALFRH010000505.1 GCA_937919225.1 uncultured Parvularcula sp. | reverse complement strand
GTGACCCGGCCGGAGGGTTCGAACACCGCCCAATCGGTCAATGCCATTTCGGTACCGGAAAAAATCAGCGCCAACTCCCCTTGGAGATCCTCATCATTCGCAGCAAGCACGACGGCAACACCGTCCTCGGAGCGATAGACCCCCTCAACGCGCGCGGCTTCACGATCTAACTTTTTTGACAGAAGGAATTGGAGAGGGGTTTTACCAACGGGGTAGCTGTCCGTGGTCTCAAGATCCGCATCATGAACATAGACCAGGCCGTTTGAGGCGACGATCAGCTGTGGGTTTGGTTCATCATAATCAAACCGCATCCGCCCGGGACGGCTGAGGCTGACCGTACCGGCGCTTTGTGCACCCGACGGCGCGAATTGCTGGAACCGCGCCCGCAACGTGCCAATGGCCTCCACCGCATCGGCGGCCCTGGTGAAGACCTCATCATCGGAGAGATCGGCGAATAGCATTGGGGCATCAGACGCGGGGGCCGGCGCGGGCGTCGCCTCCACCACTACCGGTGCCGCCTCTAGATCGACAGACGCGCTTTCCGCCTCCACCAACGCGTCTTCGACACCCAATTCCGGCGGCGAAACAAGCCTTTCCTGAGAGGGTGTTTCGGCGGTTTCTGGGGGTTGCCCCTCCACCGCCAGCATGGCGACCGACAAAAGGGGGACGAGAATTAAGCTGTTCACCCACGACGCTCCTCAACTTCTATGCATGTAACGTAGGGAGGTTATCGCGCCGCTGAAAGCACCACTCTGTTACGGTTCTGTTGGGTCGTGAACCTATGGGCGTAAAAAGGCTGCGCCATCACCATGGACCAATAGACCTGGCCATTGGGGGCCAGGGCCGCTGCGACACCAATTTCGGTGACCTTGGGATGCAGTAACATTTCGCGGTGGGGGTCGCTCCGAATCCAGGCCTCCACAACCGCCTGTTCTGTCTGCCGGCCGAAGGAGACATTTTCGCCCGCTAGACGATGTTTATACCGTGCCCGCCATAATCGGTCCTCAAGCTTCGCGCCGCGATGTCCAGTATGGGACATGGTCTCAGTCGCAGCCTGGTACCGCGCCTGTTCGGCCGCTGCGACCGCCAACTCATGCTGGGGCATTAAGGGAGGCAGGCCGTTCGCTGTCCGATAATGGTTCACCTGGCGCACTACACCGTCCATAGACAGATGGTCCGCCATGGGAGCCGTTGGCGGCACGCTCGCGCACCCAACAAGGCACCACAAAAGCAGAAGACAAACTCGACCCATCAATACGCTTCCCACAGGATGGCCGGGCAAAAACCCGCCCGCTCATTCGGGCGCTATTGTGAGCATCAAACGGCCAACAAAGCGTAAGCAGCCCTTGTAAAACCTGATCAATTGGCTCGGACCGCTGTGCTCGACCCTTTGGCGGGCCGCGCCACCTTGGCACCTCCTCGTCCCGTCCATCGATAGACCGCGGCCAGCCTATGGGGCGATACCCCCAGGCCATAGGCTGCGAGCAAAAGGAGGTTCAGCAGCTGACAGCGGACGGGGCCAAGGGCGACAAATCGCCGGGCCGACGTCGTGATCGCCAGGGACAGCTTCACCCCGCGCCCCTTACGGACCCTCCGCTTAAGACGTTGGCGAAGCGCTACATCCTCGAACAGGGGCCAGTCGGGCGCACCGCCCACCGCGCGATAATCCGTCTGGCGACAAAAAAGACCCTGATCGCCAAAGGTGGTCAAAACACTGTCCATTCGAGTGGCAACCGCAGACAGGCGCAACAATGGATGTGCCTGGCCCGCAAAAGCTAACCGGAAGCTACCATAGTCGGTTTTTGGATCACTCAACGCCTCACGGACAGCCTTTGCCGCGCCCATCGGCACCCGGCTGTCCGCATGCAGAATCCATAGTAGCTCACCCGAGGCCACATGGGCGCCGAACCGGATTTGCTGCCCCCGCCCACAAGGCGCCCTTACCAATCGCACATTGGGGTGGGCCGCGATAACGCGATGGGGATCATCCACACTTCCGCCATCCACCACAATAATCTCATCCACCGGCTGACGCGCCAAATCATCCAACAACCGGGCAAGAGCCGCAGCATCATTCAGAAGGGGGATGACCACCGATAGCGTCACACCACCCCCTCCGGGTGCTCCGCCATGACTTTTAAACGCTCCAGGATAAGGCGTGTGTCCCGCTTGATCGCACGCGCAATCAGTATTCGAGGAACCGGGACGCCAAGGCCAAGATGCACGCGATAGGTGACAACCGTCTCTCCACCGGGCAGGGCCTGAAGCGACCATTCCCCCTCCATCACTTTCAGGTCGCCGCCGGTTCGCTCGAACGTGATGGTGGAGGGGAAAATATAGTACGACCGGAATTCATTCACCGTATAGGGAAGAATACCACCATAGCGGATCCCATGGCGCCGGACGTCAGACCGGCCGTCGGCAGACTGCTCGGTGATCACGCACTCTTTGAGGTGGGGAACGGTTTTAAGGGCTGCCTTGCAATCCGTCATCACCGACCAAATCATGGTGGCAGGGGCGTCAATCACGACCGAGGCGGTGACAGAGGTCACGCCGTCATCGCCGGGGCGCACAGTCACCTCAATCGGCGTCAAGAGCGCCGTACTCATCAGGGCAAGGGCCAGCAATGCCAATCTCCTGTCGCGGTGTTCCAACAAGAGATTCGGATGAGCAGCGGAAAGCGTTACAAAAAAGCGGGCGCTTTATGCAGTCCCAGGAGGGCGGGACGAGGCCAAGTGCCCCCTTACATGCTCCCTCAAGCGTTCCATGGCCCGACAAGGTTCCAATGATGAAGGCTCCACGCCACCGCCACCAACACAATCACCACAACCGTGTGGCGCAGACGGCCAAAGAGGGACCAATAGCCGTTCGACCAAGCGGGCACGAGGAATAAACCAGCCAATACCGCTAGGGCAGCGCTCACCGCGGAAAGTGTCAGTAGGCCCATTAATCCAGGAATACCCGTGTACACTAACTCTTCTGGTCCGGCACTGCTAGCGGCGGCGGAGCCGCCTACAAACCCAAGATAGCTGAGCGCTGCGCCAAACACGGCCCCGCGGGACACCTTCTCCCCCATGGACATGAAAAACCATTTGGGCGCGCCCCAAAGGGAGCCAACCACCACACCAATCGAGAGAAAAAGTCCAAGACCCAATATGAGATAGTGTGTCGATACCTTGTCGAGAGGCCCCAGCTTGTCGCTCGCGCCCGCGGCCCACTCTTTGTCAAAAAGCAGGGTGACAGCCCCCTCTTCATCCCGGCCAAAGACCAGCTTATCGTCGGGATTATCCACACTGCGGAAGATATCTTGGCTTTCCTCAATATAGCGTTGTCCGCCTTTGATAAGCCCGCCATTGGGCGCCTCAACAATTTCCGTATCACCGCGGGTTAACCCGAAAAGCGCCTTCTCATAGGTCGTGTAGGGACGGCGAAGGGTCCGATAGGCCCCAACATAGTCCTGATAAGAGCGATCGGTGCCATCAATCGCCTCGTCATTGGCAGGCGTCGGCATCGGATGAGGATAGTCCTCTCCACTCGGGAAATAATGATCAAAAAACGCATTGACCAATTGCGTCCGTAGGCTACTGCCCGGCAGGGAATTGACAGATACAAAAATGCCCACCCCCTCTTTGGGGAGCATCGCCATATCGGAATGGAAGTAGATCGTATCGCCGCCATGACCGTACCCGAAACGGCCATTATGGGTCTGCTCATAAAAGCCATAGAGCATGGCATTCACCGCCTCATGCTGGCGATGAAGGGGCTCCCGCATCAGGCGGGTCGTCTCGGGACTGAGGATACGCCCCCCTTCATAGGATCCATCGCCCAAATGAGCCAACATGAACCGCGCCATATCACGCGCTGTGGTGGACATGCCCCCCGCGGGCGCAAAATTTCCGACATACTCAAAACCCTTATCAGCGTCCTCACCGCCCTTGCGGCCAAAACTGGCCGATTGGTCAGATATAATCTTTTCGGGAACAGGCTCCCGAAACGTAGAGTGAGTCATCCCCAAGGGTTCAAAGATATTTCGGTCCGTATAGGTTTCAAAATCCATGCCTGACTGGTTCGCCACAATGAGCCCTGCCAGCGCGGTTCCCCAGTTGGAGTAAACGGACGTCACCCCCGGCGGCGACACGCGGGCAGGCATGGTCGCCTCTAGCGCTTCGGCGAGGGGTTTGACGTCCTCAACATTCTTCACGAAGAGGACACCTATCCCTCCATCCTCAAAGCCGCCTGTGTGCGTTAAAAGATGTCTTAGGGTGATGGGCTCAGGATAAGTTTCAGGGATCTGAAACTGGGTGAGGTACTGATTAACATCCGTATCAAGATCGAGAAGACCCTGGTCGACGAGCTGCATCACCGCGGTCCAGGTAATGGTTTTGGAAATGGACGCAGGCCGGAAAAGGGTTGTCGCCGGATCAACAGGACGGGTTCGGGCGGGGTTGGCATAGCCATAGCCCTTCAGAAGAGCGATCTGGCCATCATGAACCACGGCAACAGTGACCCCGGGTACCGTGTGGGCTTCCCGCAACGCCGCGACTGCGCCGTCCATAAAGGTCTCGAGACCAGGCAAGGCCCCGCGTTCATGAGGGACTGGCTTAGACACCCCCCCAAAAGGAACATCGTCCGCAGAGGGCACGCCTTTTTCAAGGGAGGAATCCTGCGCCATCGCGGCCGCAAAAAGATACCCGGCCACGGCCATTGCTAAGGCAACAAACTTATTCAGCGCCATGACATACCTC
>CALFRH010000504.1 GCA_937919225.1 uncultured Parvularcula sp. | reverse complement strand
AGACTGGTCAATTCACCAGGCAAAACTGAGCTTCGTGGGACGGAGCTACTACTACGCTACATCTGGCGCGATTTCAAAATCACCGGGAGCTACCTCTACATCGACTCGAGCGAACCGGATGAACTCGGAATTGGACGCCAGGAAGTCGCGCTTACGCCAAAACACTCCGCGGGCATGGTCGCAATGTGGGAACGCCACGGCGAGTTTAGGCTCGGGTTGGAGATGTACTATACGGGTGAGCAGAGAGTTGAGGACAGTCCATTTCGAACCAGCAGCGACTCTTATCTCGATGTCGGTATCTTGGGTGAAAAGACAATCGGGCGGATCAGCTATTTCATCAATGCAGAGAATATCCTCGACGTCCGGCAAACGCGCGAAGATCCGCTTCTTCGTCCATCACGAGCCCCCGATGGACAGTGGACGACTGACATATGGTCTCGAAATGACGGCTTCATCGTGAACGGTGGCATCAGGGTGAAGTTCTAGAATGTCAAAAAATGAGGGCGGATTAGGGACGCTTGGTTAAGACATGTATTCGGCGTCAAAGCAGTAAGCGCTTTGACGCCAAAATTTTTGTCACAATAGCAGGTCGGCTGCGAAAAAAGCAAAGAAGCCGCCAACAACAAACGCTGCGACGCTGATCCACCATAGAACCCAACCAATCCGTCGAAGCCTGTTGCACGCTTTCGCTTTGGCGGGATCAGCTGGACACGGCAGATTCCTCGCGTGCCACTGCCATGCCCCGGACGCAGCCAATACCAATCCGGCGATTGTGAACACGATCGCTTTGTTGGCGCCCATCCAGGTGATACCCGGCACCGCTTCGATTATTCCAGCCATGACAGCGCCCATACCAACGCTGACCAAGAGCGCAGGAAGCGCGCAACAGATCAGTGTCGATACTGATGTAAACAGCGCGAGCGTCGCGGGAAGAACGCTAGGGGGTTTTATGTCCGTATCGAGGGTGGTCATGAGACCTCACGTTCTACTGATACCATGGCGTAACCCGATTTCTTGACGAGGGACTCGACCTCATCATCGGTCAAGCTTGCCCCCTGCTTCAAACCCACGTGAATTTCACCATTGTCTAAGTCGACATGAACGTTCTCAACGGCATCATTCTTACCGAACACTTTCGTCACCGCGCGCGCGCAGAAATCGCAAACCATGCCTTTCACGTTTACGGTGAGCATTGTGGTATCCGATTGCGCCATATCAGCGGGCTCTGTTTGAGCGACCGCTACGGGTGAAGCAAAGGCAAATGCCGCTGCGGCGGCGAGTATCGAGGAAGTCTTTTTCATTGTTCTGTCCTGTCTAAAATCTGACGATCCAATTTGCCATGAATCGTTCTGTTTCGGGGGTGTATCCAATCTCAACGAGTTGGACGTCGTAAAAGAAGAGCACCAATGGGGTGAGCGTTGTTGGGGTTTCACTGTCGGGTTGGTTCTCGACCTGTAACATCAGCCAAGTGTGGAGATCGCCAAAGTCGCCAATGTAGGGAGCGACACCGATACGCGCCGCATGTCGGACGGTCTGATCGAACCCAAGATCGTAAGCCCGCGCCTCATAGGACGTGAACCAACGGCGGGTCTCCCAGTCGGCGGCAACGCCCGCGAAGCTGGCGAAGTCTACGCCACCTTCACCAAACGCATCTGCCTGTCCGATCCCGCCTTTGAAATAAAGATTGGCCTGAGAGTCTTTCTCATTCCATCGCTTTACGAGACGGTTGTATTGCACCCCAGTGAAGTGCCAATCCTCGGCCCAATTGCGTTCTGAGTAGAGCCCTATCGAGTCCTGAAAGGTCGGCGAATAATGCGCGTGAATTGACGAGTGAAATCCGTTGTTCTTTTGCATCACCGTTGCGCCTCCCGGGTAAGATACGGGCCTGGCATCGGCCACACTGGCTTCAAGCACAGCGGTGGCAGCCACGAGTATCGCAGCATATCCGATTTTCATTGAATTGTTCCTATTTAAGTTGATCCTACTGAAGAGGATCAGGCGCGCGGCGGCGGCGGCTCATACTCAAATGGAAGACTTTCAGCACGATCATTCAATGGGGCTGTCCATGCCAGGATGCCAGGCAGAGGTTGCTTCAATTCAGATCGCTCAAAACCGATGACAGTTGTTAAGAGCGCTGCGCAACAGCAGGTGTCCGAATGATGACCAGGCGCTTCAGGATGCGTCTTTTTTTCGGCTGTCATGTTCATATCGTGACAGGGCATTCCCTCGGCAGAAACGTGTTGCGCTGTCGCCGAAACTTCAGCTCGCAGTTCGCAGGGTTCAGCGACTGCATCAAATGCAAACGCTAGAGTAACGAAGAGCCAGAGGAGGGAAGAAATCACTCGCATTGTGCATAGATAGAGGTTTGCTCGTATCAAAGCAATGTGTGGACGGGATTCACAAAGGAGCGAGCGTCTGATTTAAGGCGCTTCACGCCGCTTAGATTGGGCGCAAAAACCATTGAAATGAACCGAGGGAAATCTTTCTTCGCCTCTTGGTAGTCGCTGAGGAAACCGCGTGTGCTCTCAGGATAACGATGCAAGTTGGTCTTCGTAGGCCCGGATTTTATGCCGACCATTTTTCTCCAAACTGTCGAACTGGTCGCAAGCTCAGCGGCTAGCTCGGCATAATCCGGATATCGGCATTATGCCCAAGCTCATGAAAACACGTTGAATAGTATTCGACCGGATCATGGAAAAACGGTTGCGGCGGAAGCTGAATGTAGTCTTCGCTTGGGACAAAATAGGCGCGATCACCGCCGAGGCGAATATCAGCGCCGGTCGCCTGAATGAGCGTCTCAGCATGCGGGATTGTTTCGCAAGGCGGCAGCGGCTCGGGGGGCTCATAAAGCGCTTCTGGCAAGCCGTCACATTGGTCAACATTGCAGACCGTATAGCGTTTCTGAAACCCAATCGGCTGGGGATTGTCCCCGGTCTCTATGGCGCGGTCTCGCTCTTCCTTCGGAATGAACGAGTCTGCGTAACAGCCTTTCGTGCCATGTTCGCCTTTGCGCACACTCCCGACAAGGAACTGAGCTTGATTAACGGTCAGGCT
>CALFRH010000503.1 GCA_937919225.1 uncultured Parvularcula sp. | reverse complement strand
GTTGGTCGTAAGAAAACGCGATAAATCAATAACCTAGAGCACGCGAACGATTCAACCTGTTCGCAAAGTGCTCTAGGGAAATCAAAAGCAGCCTGAACTTTTTATAAGTCAGGCTGCCTCTCTCCTACCACATCTTATCCTTTGCATAATCCGTATAGCCCTCATCATAAGATTTCGCGAAGCGAAGCGTCGTGAGATATGGAAAGTGCCGGAGAGTTAGAGCGCTTTCAAGACAATCGCGGTCACGGAGAAAGTGGGCTCAAGCGCTCAAAATAAAAATGCTACAGCATCAGACTGTCTGATTGACTCGGGCAGATGCTGTAGAGTCTTCGTTTTTCGCGCGTGAGCCGACTTTCTCTGATCCAATATGATCGTCCGGCGCGCTAGAGCCGTCCATGGCTTTGATTAAACTGAAACGGCGCTAGGGTCTGTTGAGATACACGGATTTTCCGTTCCCCACGGCTTGTCCGTGGGGTCCACGGGACAACGAGATGGTTTTGCCGCTCAATAGATGCCATACCGGCCTTCGCCGGCACAGGCGGACAAGCCGTGGCAAACGCTTGAATTTAGTAAAATCTCAACAAGCCTTAGAGCGCGAAACCTTCGCGCTCCAGTAGCGAAGCGGTAGCGCAAAATAGTGTGGCGGAGACGAAGGGATTCGAACCCTCGAGACGGGACAAACCGCCTACTCCCTTAGCAGGGGAGCGCCTTCGACCACTCGGCCACGTCTCCACAGCCCAAAAACCAGTGTTTTAGAGGGTTGGCAACCTCTTTTTGAAAAAATCGGGAAAGTTCAGTTCGCTCGAAATAGCGGAACACGAGCTCAGGCCTCGGAAACGCCGCCGCAAGGCAAGACACAAAGACATGGAATGTGGTCCCAAAGAGTTGGGCTGCGCCCCTCGCTTGACGAGCGAGCCAGCTACACCCGGATAAGACCTAACGCATTTCCAGGCCAGGTGTGTAAGGGTTAGCCATCCGGAAAGGCGAAAAACCAAAGACTTAGGGCGTTTCCCTGATGCCAATTGAGTTGATCAAGCCCCTTGGCGACGGCCGAAACCCGGATAACTCGCCATAAAATCGGGTCATTTGCCCTCGATGACAGGAGGCTCGGTGATGCGAAGCGATGGCGCTGGACCAGATAGCTTTTCAACCTCCACAAGGCAGGAATGTGCCGTCGGCCCCTGCGCGAGGGACGAGGTGCCGATGTCTTTTGTCAACGTATTCGGATTGCCGTGAACGCACGTTGGTTGATCCGCCTCAGGATCTTCGGGATCGTACCATGCACCTGTCGATAAGACGATAACGCCAGGCATGACATCGTCACTCACGGTCGCGCCTGCGAGGCAGGCCCCACGATCATTAAACAGCCGGATAAGATCGCCATCGACTATCCCGCGCTTAGCCGCATCATGAGCGTTCAACAGCGCCGGCTCGCGGCCCTGGATCTTTGATTTCGCGCTGACGCCCACATGGTCATATTGGCTGTGAAGCCGCGTTTTTGGCTGATTGGAGATCAGATGAAGTGGAAAGGTCTTCGCCCGCGGTGCCCCCAACCATTCATCGGGCGAAAACCATGCGGGACAGGCTTTACAATCTGCATACTGAAAGCTCTCTATCGTTTCCGACCATAATTCAATCCGCCCGCTTGGTGTCGGTAAGCGCGTCACTTTTGGGTCTTCGCGAAAACTTTGGAAAATCCGAAGCGGCGTGTCGGGCGGGGGAAACACAAATCGCCCATCAGACCAAAACGTCTCAAAGTCGGGCATCTCAATCCCGCCTTCGGTGGAGAAAGCCCGGCTGCCGTCATATAGCTCTCGCACCCAATCCATCTCTGTTTTACCATCCGTAAACGTCCCTCCTGCGTCAAGGCGTTCAGCGAGGCCAGCGAAGATGTCGTAGTCATTGCGTGCCTCACCAAAAGGCGCCCGGACTTGCTTCATGGCGGATAAGGTCAGGTCATTGAAACCCGCGGCTAAGTCGTTACGCTCAAGGAGAGTCGTGCACGGCAAGATAATATCAGCATGACGCGATAAGGCGTTCCACCACGCCTCATGAACAATCACCGTTTGCGGCTCTTGCCACGCTTGAACAAGCCTTCCCAGATCTTGGTGATGATGGAATGGATTGCCGCCACACCAATAGACCAGCTTGATATCAGGGTAGCTTCGTGTCTCGCCATTATAGGCGAAGGGGGCGCCAGGGTTGATCAGCATATCGGATATGCGGGCAACGGGAATGAAATCACTGACAGCGTTCTCCCCCTGAGGGAGCGGCGCTATGGGGATCATCCGTCCATCATTACCCATTGCATGCACAGCGCCATAGCCTGCACCGAAGCCGCCCCCGTCCTTGCCGAAGGACCCGCTCATGGCGGATAATGAAATGCCCGCCCAATAGGGCTGTTCGCCATATTGCGTACGTTGCACGGACCAACTCACTGTAATAACAGTGCGGTTTTCAGCGATTTCACGGGCCAGTGTGCGCAAGCGATCAGCAGGCAAACCACTCAACTCAGCGGCCCACTCTGCGGTTTTGGGTTGACCGTCTGCCTCACCCATCAGGTAGGAAGCAAATTTCTCAAAGCCAACACAATGGCTCTCTAAAAAGTCCTTGTCGTGCAGGTCTTCCTTAATAAGGCAATGGGCGAGCGCGAGCATGATAGCCGTGTCGCTGTTCGGCCGGGCTGCAAGCCATTCAGCATCGAGCGCTGACTGCGTATCATCTTTTAACGGACTGATATTCACAAAACGCACCCCGGCGTCCCGACATGCCCTTTGATCTGCTGCCGCCGTGTGCTGTCCCACGCCGCCGGGGTTCACCTGCGCATTTTTGAGCGCCATCCCGCCGAACGCGACCACGAGTTGGCCATGCTCGGCGATATCCCGCCACCTTGGCATGCCGCCCATTAATATATCGATCCCGCCTAAAACGTGCGGGACGATGACCTCCATCGCAGCTGTGCTGTAGGTGTTTTCCGACCGCACATAGCCGCCAATACAATTCAGGAAGCGGTGTATCTGGCTTTGCGGGTGGTGAAACCGTCCTGCACTGCCCCACCCGTACGAGCCGCCATAGATGCTGCTATTACCGTGCTGGCCGCGGACATCGTCAATCGCCTTCGCCGCGATATCAAGCGCCTCATCCCATGGTGTTTCGACATAAGTGTCTGCGCCGCGTCGACCGTTCCCGCTGAGATATCCTTTGCGGATCATGGGGGCGGAAATGCGTAATGGATGGTCGATAGCCTCACCAAGCCCTAGGCCGATTGGCGAAGGGTCGGGATCATGCGGTGACGGGCGTACAGACAAATCAGACGAGCGTACCTCATAGGTGCCCCAATGGGCGGCTGTTGGCGACCATTCGTCAGACCCGGAATCATATTTGCTCACAATCGACCTCTCTGAGAATGTCCCACTCTATCGTCACGCTATCCTCGCAGCGCCCCCCATCGATGACAAGAGTTAGTCAGCATAGTTTACATCTACAAATAAAGAGCCTCAGCCGGTCCCTAAGCGGTGAGCGATACGCAACAGCATCGGACCGGAAAACATGATCGGCCCGGCTCCACGCGCCTTGCGATCTGGGGCGCCGCCGGGTAGCCCAGCGGGGCTCATTCTCACTCGTTCACCCTGAGGGGGCTTTGCGCCTCCTCGCACCCCAATGCTGAGGCCTATGCCCCCTGCCACTGCCCCCCTCGCTGGAGAAAAGCGCCTGACAACCAACACCTTAACGCTGCCCCTGCGGCGTCCCTTTGGCATTGCGCGCGGGGTGCGCACCGCGCAGCCCCTTTTGCGGGTTGAGGTTCGCTTGAACGGACATACTGGGCGGGGGGAGACCCCGGGCGTATCTTACGAGGGAGAAACGCCCGAGACCCTCGCGGCCCTTATGGACGAGCATCGGGACGCCATCGCCGCCTGCCCATCGCGGGAGGCCCTTCTTGACATTCTCCCCGCCGGCGGGGCCCGGGCGGCAGTGGACTCGGCCTTTTGGGACCTGGAGGCGAAATTGACCGGCCGCCCCGTTTGGCAATTGATTGGGCGCGCCGCGGCGCCGCAGCCGGTACTCACCGCCTTTACCATCAGTCTGGACACCCCTGACGCGATGGCGGCGCAGACCCGGGACGAAGCCAACCGTCCCCTCCTTAAGGTGAAGCTTGGGGGCCGTGACGGCCTCGACATCGACCGGGCACGGGCCGTCCGCAACAACGCACCCACGGCCCGATTGGTGGCCGACGGCAATGGCGGCTTTACCCCGGACACCGTCCACGACACGGCGCTGGCCCTCAAAGAGCTTGGATACGAATTATTCGAGCAACCCCTGCTGCCGAAGGAGGATGCAGTTTTCGACGACTATACACCGCCATTGCCGCTGTGTGCTGACGAAAGCCTTGCCACCCTTGATGACCTACCCCAGGTGGCCCAGCGCTACCAAATCGGCAACATCAAGCTTGATAAATGCGGCGGGCTCACCCACGGGCTGAAGCTCTACAAGGCCTTACGGGAGAAGGAGATGGGTGTTTTCATCGGCACCATGTTGGCGGGGGCGCTATCAACGGCGCCGGCCCTCCTCCTTGGGCAAGACGCAGATTATGTCGACCTTGATGGCCCGCTTTGGGTCATCGACGAGGCGGCCCCCGATTTAACAGGCGAAGAAGGGCACCTGTCCCCGGCCCCATCCCATTTTTGGGGCGGCGCAGGCCCCGCAGACAATGGCTAACGAAAAGATGAAGATTACCCTCCCCTACCTCTTATACACTGGTGATGCCGACGCGACCTTTGGCGCAAAAACCGCAGAAGGCGTCCTTCATTGGTGTCCAGACCAATGTGTTGCCCAACGCACCCTGCCCGGCGGATCGCTCGATCTTGGTATCCCCACAATGTCCCTGGAAGAAGCGTTCGATGCGGGTGCACGGACAGTGTTGATCGGTGTTACGAACCGGGGCGGCATCTACCCCACGCAGTGGACGGATGACCTCGTTCAAGGTTTGGAGATTGGTTACGACATCGCCAGCGGTTTACACGACCGGTTGCGGGACCAACCTGCCCTCATGGAGGCGGCTGAGAAATATGGCCGGCAACTGCACGATGTGCGCCACTGGACCGGCGGCCCGATCCCCCTTGCCACGGGGGAAAAGCGGGAGGGCAAACGCGCCCTTATGGTGGGGACAGATTGCGCGGTGGGCAAAAAGTTCTCCGCCCTCGCCGTCCATCGCGCGTTGCTTGAAAAAGGGGCCAACGCCACTTTTCGCGCCACAGGTCAGACAGGTGTCCTCATCGCTGGAGAGGGCGTTGCCATCGACGCGGTGCCAGCAGACTTTATCGCCGGGGCCGTTGAGATGATCAGCCCCGCAAATACCGCCGATCACTGGGACGTGATCGAGGGGCAGGCTAGTGTTCTGCACCCCTCCTTTTCTGGCGTGACCCTGGGACTTGTCCATGGGGCCCAACCGGATGCGATGATCCTTTGCCATGAGCCTGGGCGCAAAAATGTCCGTAGGCTATCTAACCGTCCCATGCCTAGCATTGAAGAGACCATCATTGCCCACGAACAGGCAGCGAAGGTCACAAACCCCGCCTGTAAGGTGGTGGGCGTAAGCCTTGATACCCATCGGATGAGCGAGGCCGACGCCCAAGCCGCGGTCAAGCAGATCGGGGCCGAAACGGGCCTTCCTACCACAGACCCCATTCGGTTCGGCGCGTCGGTGTTAGCCGATGCCATTTTGAAGATGACCTAAAGCCTTCGCCGACTACCAAAGCTGCATGTCAGGCACCCATTGACGGAGAAAAAGAAGCTTGCGCTTTAAATCCTCGGTCGCTTGCTCAGCTGTCCGGTGCAGCAGCCGAACCGTGGCACGAGGGGGAATTTGTCCCAGCAGATGACGATCACATCGCGCGATGTGGGCCACCCGTGGGTAGCCGCCGGTGGTTTGCGCATCCACCAATAGGATGATGGGATCTCCTCCCTCGGGACATTGAACCGTCCCCGGAAAAACGGCGGCACTTTTCATTTTTCCTTCGGAACGCAAGGAAAGCGGGTGACCTGTCAGTGATAATCCCATCCGGGTCACCTGGGGGCCCACCCGAAAAGCCTCCCCAAACAGCGTTTTGATCGCGCGCGCCTCAAGAAGAGTTGTTTCAGCGGACTCAACCGCCCGTATCGTAAAATGATCCGTCATCGCCGGTCTACAGGCTGTGGGCGTCTCACGGGGCTCGACGTCTCCCCGTAAAGATGGGTTGATTTTGAGGCTGTCACCGGTCGCAAGCACCCGCCCCTGATATCCGCCAAGGTCGGCGGGTAGGTATGTGGAGGGTGAGCCCATGACATTGTCCGCAGCGAACCCACCGGCCACCGCCACATAGGTCCGGGCCCCGACCTGCGGCGGTTCTATTGTCAGGGTTGCGCCCTTTTTAACGAACAACGTTGTATGCTCAGGCACAATATTTCCGTCTACGATGGCTTTTCCTACCGCCCCTGCGAGGGCGATATGGCAGTCCGCGTCTATCTCGGCGGTAAATCCACCAAAAGACACTTCCAGCGCGACGGCGAAGGTCTCATTCCCCACAAGCCGATTAGCAAGCGCCATTGACCAGGGGTCCGCCGGGCCCGCCCAAGGCACCCCCTGGTGACGGCGGCCCATCCGAGGATCACCTTGCAGGGTGGTTTGAACGCCTGCTGACAGAATTGACCACATCAGACCGCCTCAAACCTCACCTGTTGCCCAGGCTGGAGACGAAAGGGCTCCTCCGCGCTTGGCGCAAAAAGGCTGAGGTCCGTCCGTCCGATCAACGGCCACCCCCCCGGTCACGGCAAGGCGAAAAGGCCGGTATATCCAGCACTCACCCCGACACTCCCCGCTGGAACCCGAGGACGAGGAACCCCAAGGCGGGGAACCGCCCATGGCGCGTCGTCAGCCGACAGGTACGCAAAGCCGGGGGTGAAGCCCATCATATCGACCCGATGGGTCGCAGCAGTATGGCGCGCGATCAACGCCTCCGCACTCATGGAAAGCTGATGACACACATCGCCAAAGTCTGGTCCATCGTCACCACCGTACCGTACGGGGATGGTTATGACAGCGCGCGGCTCGTCCCGCTCTTTCACTGACAAGGCGGCCGCCTTCAAGAGGGCTTGTGAAACCTCCCCCTGCGAAGTGGTCATCGGATCGAAACGGACGGTCACCGTGGTGAGGCCTGGAACCACCTCTTCCCATGGGCGCGATTGCTCGACCCCCCTTAGACGGGCAGCCACCGCTTGCGCGATTTGGGGGCTCTCTACCGTCAAGCTCATGGCATCTTCAGCAACAAGGATAGGGTCAGTCGCCATTGTTTCACTCAGCCTTTGCCCAAGACAGGGGCCCCAACATACACACCCCGCTCGATGAGGTGGTTGCGAACGTGCTGCGCGCTTTGCACCGCCCCCGGTGTATCGCCGTGGAGACATAATGTCTGTACGGTTAGGTGAACAATCTCTCCCCCCAACGCTTTTACATATCCGCCCTGGGCGAGGGTCAGGGCCTGCTCAACACGCATCCCATCAGTAGGCAGAATAGCGTCAGGATGCGCACGGTCGCGCAATTGCCCATCATGGTCATAGGCGCGATCCACAAACCCCTCGACCAAGAAAGGAAGACCACAGCGCTCTGCCACCGTGCCCAGAACACTGGACGGCGGGCCGATGACGGCAACGGCCCCTATAGTCGTCATCGTCGCGTCCACTACCGTCTGCGCGACCGCCTCACCTTTCGCGGCCGCGTGATACAATGCGCCGTGGGGTTTAACATGAGAAAGGGATAGTCCCTCTTCATCGGCGAAGCGAACGAGAGTGCGGAGTTGAGTCTCCAGCGTTTTCTGCAACTCTTCGGGCGCCATAGTCATCGGACGGCGACCAAAATGCGCCCGATCTGGATAAGAGGGGTGAGCTCCCGCTAGAACACCAGCCGCTTTCGCCAGACGAAGCGCCCGGCGCATGCTCGCCTCATCCCCCGCATGACCGCCGCACGCAATGTTGCACCGGGTCACCAAGGGTATGATGGCGTCATCATGACCGCACCCCTCACCCACATCTGCGTTCAAGTCCATTGGCTGTGCCTTCCTCAGCACTAGTGCATTTCGTGTACGAATAGAGTCACTCGTCGTTGAGCTGTCGCCCCGGACTTGCT
>CALFRH010000502.1 GCA_937919225.1 uncultured Parvularcula sp. | reverse complement strand
GCAGGAACCGGAACAAGCTCGCGCAAAGTCGGCCCTTACACGGTCGGCGTGCGCGTGCAGTCGAATTTTGGGTTGCCCTGGCGCTTCACCATCGCTGGCGTGCCCGTCGGCGAAATACTAAATCCCGATGAGACCGAACACGCCTTTGGTCAGAAGCCATCTGGAAATTCGATCATCGTGATTGTCGCCACTGATGCGCCTTTATTGCCGATGCAGCTAGAACGCCTGGCGAAGCGCCCGGCTTTTGGCATAGCGCGCGTCGGTGGCGTCGCGGAACGAGCTTCTGGTGAACTTTTCCTCGCGTTTTCAACAGCCAATAGACACGGACGCCCAGATGCTGAAATCGTAACCTACCAAGCGCTCACGGATGATGCGGAGTACACATTGGATTATCTCTATGAGGCTGTAATCCAGGCGACGGAAGAAGCCATCATCAATGCTTCAATAGCGGCTGAAACGATGGTCGGCGTAGATGACTTCGCCGTTCAGCGCCTAGACCATGGCGCCGTGCGCCATATCCTCCGGGCGCACAATCGGCTGATCGATCCAGAACAGTCCGAATAATCTAAAATCTACTTACGCTCGCCCGGCGAAGTTCGCGGGCGGCGGGTCTTTGCCTAATTAGATTTGATGAATTTCGAAGGTTTGCCTCAAGCTGAGTTAACACATCAGGCATAGGCCTGCGCGCTGATCACTCGTGGGACGATTTAGCATGAAACGCGCAACCAGCCTGATCGCACTCGGTGCGTCTTTGACCCTGTTAGCGGCCTGCGGAGGCGGTGGTGGAGAAAGCGTCACACCATTGCCTGAGTCAGGGGCCCCAACGTCTGCAACGCCGCCAGTCTCCCCGCCTCCACCGCCGGCCTCCTCTACGCCCGTGACCACATCGATTGATGGCTCAGTTTCTAAAGCGACATCGGGAGGTTTGCCCGGGGGGTTGAGAAATGCGGCTGAGCGCAAATCGTTTGCCCACTATGTTGGCACCACCAAAGACCTAACTGGACGGCACCCTAAACAGTTGCCGATACGCTCTTATTTCGCGGCATGCGAGACCGATACGGATACACCGCGCATGTTCGTTTCGATGACCCTCGAAGATCCAAGTCAAACCGAAGATCCCGATATCCCAACAATCGGCTCAATTTTTGAAACCGTCTATGATCCGGCGACCAAATCACTGCGCCGGACGGGCAATGAAACCCGCGTGGACCTTTGCCAGGAAACCCATGGCATCGCCGTGAGTAGCGATTGCTCGCGTGTCGCAGTGCTCTGTAATACCGATTTCGAAGATCCGGTTTCTGAGTCTCAGTACTATACGCGCGATCTCGTCGAAGAGAGCGGTATTTCGACATTCGATCAGCCCAACAATAGATCTCAAGTTGATAACAACTCAAACATTGCGCCGGAAAATCGAAACAATCGCTATCTTTATAATGGCGAGATGTGGTTGCTCGAATGGGATGGTGTGAGCCTCTCCAGCCAGCCCGACCGATATGTCATTCATAAAGCCGTCGGCGGCGCTCAAGCGGGTGCAGCGTCTTTGGTCTATGCAGAAGAACAGGACGCTTATGGGGCCGCCTTCATCACCAATTCTTTCGACAATAATGGGGGACGCCACAAAAGCGGCGCACTGGTCGTTGTCGAACGCGACGGCTGGGTTCTAAACGGTCGTCACCCATTAGATCATGATGAGTCTCGAGGATTTAACTGGGACTGCGCCAACGGCCACGTCATGCATATGCGCGCCTTCTTCAATCCTTATAATGGTATTTTCGCGGCATTGTGCACCAGCGATTTTAATCGCTACTGGCTGGGTAATGGCGGCGCGATCGGGATCATAAACGAATACCAAGATATTTTTGGCGGTTATGAAGGGTATCTCGTAGCCTCTAGCTCCGGCGGGGGCACCAATG
>CALFRH010000501.1 GCA_937919225.1 uncultured Parvularcula sp. | reverse complement strand
CAAATTCGACCAGCTGGGTCCCACCCGGCAGGCAGAAGGGTACACGGCCTTTGTCACCATCCAGGAGGGTTGCGATAAGTTCTGCACCTTTTGCGTGGTGCCTTATACCAGGAGTGCCGAAGTCTCCCGCTCCGTTGACACCATTACCGCTGAGGTTCGCGCCCTAGCGTCCCAGGGCGTGCGAGAGGTGACCCTCCTTGGACAGAATGTAAACGCCTGGACCAGTGCACCGCCCGCCGGCGAAGGGGGCGATGCCTGGGGCCTTGGCGAGCTGTGTCGCCATTTGGCGAAAGTCGATGGTATTGACCGTATACGGTTCACCACCTCTCACCCCCGCGATATGGATAACGGCCTTATCGCGGCGCTCGGGGAAGAGCAAAAACTCATGCCCTACCTTCACTTGCCCGTGCAGGCGGGTGGCGATAAGGTTTTGAAAGCAATGAATAGGGGGCATACGGGAGAAGAGTATGTTCGCCTTATCGAACGTATTCGTGCCGCCCGACCCGACATCGCCCTTTCCGGCGACTTTATCGTCGGCTTTCCCGGCGAAGATGCAGCGGCGTTTGAGGACACCATGGCCCTCGTCCGTGAGGTGACCTATTCCTCGGCCTACTCCTTCAAATATTCCCGTCGCCCCGGCACCCCGGGCGCCACCATGGCTAAACAAGTAGCCGAGGACGAAAAGACGGAGCGTCTGGCCCGGCTTCAAGCCCTCCTTGAGGAACAAAAGCAAGACTTCAACAAAGACTGCCGCGGGAAGGTATTGCCCGTCCTGTTTGAGAAAAAGGGACGTGAGCCCGGCCAAATCTCTGGTCGCTCGCCATACCTGCAAGCGGTCTTTGCCCAAGGGAATACCTCCCTTATCGGACAAATTGTTCCGCTAGAGATCAAAGATGTGATGCCCAATAGCCTGGCGGGGGAATTGGTTTGACCAAGTTTCATTCGAGCGTTTGCCACGGCTTGTCCGTGGCATCCACATGGGCCGAGAGGGACTGGGCAACACCATGGACCCCACGGACAAGCCGTGGGGAACGCCTTAAGCTGACATTGGGCACCAACCAGCAAACAAGGGTTTCCTTGTGACAGATACCCAGACCCTGACATTCAACAACAATGCGCTGTTCCTCGAACTTTGCGGGCCGCATGACACGCACCTCCTCCGGATAGAGAGTAAACTGAAGGTTCAGCTTCTGCCCCGGGGGAACACCATCACCCTAAAGGGGCCGGAGGGCGCCCGGGGAGAAGCCGCAGCGGCGCTGGAGACGCTTTACGCCCGCCTGGAACAGGGCTTGCCGCTCTCCACGGCGGAGGTCGATGCCGCACTACGGATTGGCAACGCGCCCAAGGGGAAGGTAGCGACCACGAACCAAACCCTGACCCTTCCCAGGCGGACCATTACCCCGCGCAGTGTGGCCCAAGGGCAGTATCTCACCCAAATGGCCGCGAATGAGTTGGTTTTTGGGGTGGGTCCCGCCGGAACTGGCAAAACCTATCTCGCGGTCGCCCATGCGGCCCAAAGCCTTTTGAAAGGCGAGGTGGAGCGCCTCATCCTCTCCCGCCCGGCGGTGGAGGCGGGGGAACGCATCGGCTTCCTGCCCGGTGATATGAAGGAGAAGGTGGATCCCTACCTCCGGCCCCTCTACGACGCGCTTTATGATGTTATGCATACGGATTATGTGGATCGCCGGATTGCCGCGGGGGAGATTGAGATTGCTCCCCTCGCCTTCATGCGGGGCCGCACCCTTTCCCGGGCGGTGGTGATCCTGGACGAAGCGCAAAATGCCACCGTGGCGCAGATGAAGATGTTCCTTACACGACTTGGTGAAGGCTCGCGCATGGTGGTGACCGGGGACCCCAGCCAAACCGACTTGCCCCATCCGAACGATTCCGGCCTCGCAGACGCATTGGGGCTCCTCAAAAACATTGAAGGGGTCGCTGCAACCCGCTTCACCAGGGACGATGTGGTGCGCCACCGCCTGGTGAAGGCGATTGTCGGGGCCTATGACGCCCGCGCGGCGAAGCGGTCTGGGAGCGGAGGAGTTTGAGGGTGCTTCCCCGCGTCCATCCGCCCACCGTTCCCCACGGCTTGTCCATGGGGACCATCGTCCCGGCAACAATCTCCCCACACAAATGGACCCCACGGACGCTGACGCGCCGTGGGGAACGCTTAGGTCAGACTTCGTTTGACATGACCCAAAAGGGAGATGGACCCCGCGGTCTCCCGATGGTCGCCGCGGGGAGGCGATCAGCCTCTGCAGCGCAGCGAGGCCAAGGGACAACACCTTTTGGGCAAGGTTCAT
>CALFRH010000500.1 GCA_937919225.1 uncultured Parvularcula sp. | reverse complement strand
AGGTGCGCTTTTAATTTGAAGCGGGTGTTGATTAGTTGAAAATCTACTTCAGTGACCGAATGTGGATAAAACACTCCGGCAAACTGTCTCAAATACGATTATAACTCCGTTGCGATACTTAAAGCCGTTCGTCGCCCGTTGGCCTACCATAGAGTTCTAACTGTGGCTCTCGAGGTTAAAGCCCATTCGCTTTGCAATCCGTTTCTTGAGTTTCTCTAGCTCAGGGTCATGAAATTCAAATACCTGCCCGCTTTCGATGCAGATCAAGTGATCATGGTGGTCCTCATGTTTAACTTCGAATCTCGTTCGACTGTCCCCGAAATCATACGTGAGCACCAGGTCGAGATCGACCAATTACTTCAGTGTTCGATAGACTGTCGCGAGGGAGATTTTTCCATCTAGTTTTCGAACCCGCGCAAATACTTGCTCTGCGTCGGGGTGATCTTGCGAACGTTCGAGTACGCGGCAGATGATTTTGCGCTGCTCTGTTATGGTCGCACCCGCAATCGAAGCGCATTGTAAAAGGTCTCGGCTAGGCATATTCAAAATTCTCTGCGGCTTATTCGTCTCCAATGGATCATGCTTGGCAGACCAGAACCAGGATCTTGAAAATCAATGAGGGCGCGCTGACACCTGAGGAAGAATTAGAGTTTAAGTCATGGCGGGCTGCCGATCCTCGACATGAAGACGCTTAAGGCTCACTTTCCGCTGACAACTCCCTTGTGCGTGGTCGCAGGCGTCACACCATGAAGACGCAGAATTACACAAAAAGAGTTCTAAGGTGTCACCCACGATGCGTGGCACTGCTGATCTGAAAACTCGATCAGTGCTCGACGATGACCATCCCTTTCAAGTGAAAGGACATCGTATTCGAAAGCATCAATTTCTATAAGCGCGAAATGATCGCGAGACAAATTCAATTCGCGCTCGGGTTGGGGTTTCTCGAGGCGCGCTCCAGGCGCTGTGATCGTCGAGTAATCAGACTGACTGCGCGCAGACAACGTGTCGAAGGTAGCATCTTTAATTGCGCCGTCCGCATGAACGATTGCATCACCTCGCAAGCGGACCTGTAGCATCTGTTTTGGGTCGAAGAAGACAAGTTCAGCTTGTGATCGTTCGGCCAGATCTTTCATCTTCCTCGATCGTCGATCTGTGTAGATCACCGCCCGATGATTTTGCGGCTCGAAGCGACGCAATACGACAACGCGCCCAGACGAACCTGAGGCGTCCGATCCCGTCACAAGCACGGGCCATTTCATTGCTGATTTGCGATCGACGCCAGCTCTCACAAGCTGAGCGGCAATCCAATCGGGTATCTGGTTGAGATCGGTTGGGATCGGCATCCGCCACTCTTAATAGACGAGTTCACCGCGCACATTCTTTAGAGATGTTTTGAGCTTTTCCATAGCCCGTTGCTCTATTTGGCGGACGCGTTCTTTCGATATTCCGAGATTTTCTCCAAGCGCCCCCAGTGTCGCCTTTTCTTCTGAAAGCCGGCGCTCCGAGATGATGTATTGTTCGCGTTCATTCAAAGTCTCGAGTGCTTTCGATACCCACTTCTTGTAAGTCGCTGCATCTCGTGTCTCGATGGTGGCTTCCTCTGGCGATGGCCCGAAATCTTCCAGCAGGTCTTGCCGTTCCATGTCGCCGTCTGACGCTAGCGGTGCGTTCAAAGAACTATCCGATGCCGATAAGCGAGATGCCATGAACTCCACATCTTGTTCTTTGACACCAAGATCTTCCGACACTTTTTTCACGTTTTGCGGTGCCATCTATGCGCCATCTGTATCATCAATCTGAGCTCGCAACCGACGCAGATTGAAAAAAAGCTTCTTGTGAGCGGAGGACGTTCCCGTTCGAACTATGGACCAGTTGCGCAAGACGTAATCCTGCATAGAAGAACGGACCCACCACATCGCATAAGTTGAGAAACGAACCTCTCGCGCTGGGTCAAACTTCGCCGCCGCCATCATGAGGCCGACATTTCCTTCTTGAACAAGATCAGCGAGCGGAAGGCCGTAGTTCCGAAACTTCGACGCCATAGAAATGACCAGACGCATGTAAGCAGTGGTCAATTCATGGAGCGCCCTCTCGTCCTCATTCTCGCGCCAGCGGCTGGCTAGCGCTTTCTCTTGATCTGCTTCCAACATAGGCGCCTTCATCGCCTTTGTTATGAACCCTCGGTTTGGGTCGTCACTACTCTGCATGGTGGAAGCCTTTAAGTGTACGGAGAAGCTTACGGATCTTTCTCAATCTCTAAAGTGAAGTTGGTCCGGCGAACGCCTTTGAATAATCCGCTGCAATGTCCGTCGATGCATGTTCAGCAAGCGCGCCGTTTGCGACACGTTCCGACTATTCTTGTTGTAGACGGACTGGATATACTCCCACCGTGCGTCATCAGGATCCATCGGGGTTTCCGGCGGCGAAGGCATACCTCTGGGCGCGGCGAGGAGTGAGTTGATGACGTCTTCTATATCAGCAGGCTTAGAGAGCACGTTTTGAACACCGATTTTCACAGATGCCACCACGTTGGGTAGAGCCCCGTAGCCGGTCAGGACGACCATGTGCGTTGATGGGCTCGTCTCTCTTAAACTCTGTGCAACGTCCAATCCAAATCCATCATCGAGTCTTAGATCCAGGACTGCGAACGCGGGTGGATTATGCTTAGCAACCGTCAATCCATCCCGTACCGTTCCAACAGCTGAGACGATAAAGCCGTATCGCGTGAGGGACTGGGCAAGGCGTTCGCGAAAAATCGTGTCATCGTCCATGACCAGGCAAGTCCGATCTTCAAGGACACTGACCTGCGCCGCTAATTCCATATCAATTCGGTCGTCAAGCATCATAAGTCCCCTGCTATTGGGCGAAGCGGCGATGGCGCTTTAGCCGCCGTTCCAACAAACGTGTTGCTGGTTTATTCTTCACGATACGTTTTGCGTCGATGCTTAAAGAGCTCTGAACAAGCTCATTCGGCTCCAACGGTTTGGTTCGATTTGTGGTCTGACGAAACTCTACTGAACTAGAGTTCAAGTGTCCGGGAGGATTCGTTCTGTTCATTTTTATCTCTTTTTAGCGTGATTTAGGGGCGACGATTATCGATGCGGATAGGAATTGGTTTGGGCTTCATTGACCAAGCATAGGCCTTGAGCGCCAGGCCGCGGTTTGCCAGCGATCTTGCTAAATCTATCTGGCCAGCGCGCTTTAGAAGCCGTGCCTGACGGATCAGTGACCATGCGAGGTTGCGAAGGGATTGTTTTGTGTTCATGTTTTGCTCCATTCTATATTGCTTACGAGATATAAAATGGAATGGATGAAGGGGTGTAGTGTTTGTCGCAGGTCCAACGAAAATCCGCTCCTGTCGCAGCAATTAAGTGCGCTCAAGAAAGATCCGAACACTCGCCATACGCGTAAGATGGACTGAGACACAACACCGTCTCTCAATACCGATATTACCCTCAGGGTAGACATACGGGCGGGCGGTAAATCCTGAAACAGCTTGGGTGAGCTTCCAAGCGATCTGGGTTCGACCTTCGTCCCTCAGACCAAGGATTAAACATATGGCCATGGATGCCATCACTCCCAGAGATCAGATTCCTCAACCCGAAAATATAATCAGACCAAGCATGGACGAGGCGATGGATGCTGTTCGCACGCTGCTCGCATGGGCCGGTGACGACCCTCGACGAGAAGGTTTGATCGACACGCCTAAGCGCGTCGCAAAGGCTTACAGAGAATTCTTCGCTGGGTACGAAATGGATCCCGCAGAAGTATTAGAACGCACATTTGAAGATGTGCAGGGTTATGATGATATCGTGATGCTGCGAGATATAGACGTCGAGAGTCATTGCGAACACCATGTCGTTACAATCTTGGGAAAGGCTCATATCGCCTACATGCCGACAGATCGGGTCGTTGGTATTTCCAAAATTGCACGCGTGGTCGAAATCTTTGGTAAGCGGCTACAAACTCAGGAGACGATGACCGCACAAATCGCTGACTGCATTTCAGACGTTTTGAACCCCGCAGGGGTCGCCGTGCTGATTGATGCGAAACACCAATGCATGACGACCCGAGGTGTTCATCACAAAAACGTCGCGACGATCACAACCCAATTCACCGGTGTGTTCAAAACGGACAAAGATCTGCGGAATCGGTTTCTGAGGCTCGCCGAACAGCCTTGCTAGTGCGGCTCTGCTTGTGCGTGAAAAACGCCGCGCCTCGGCCCGTCACCAAACAGGTTTCAAACACTAATCATTCCAAGAGATATGAGAGAAGAGAAAGGTACCTCATGATCAAACCAATGAAATATAGCTCTATCGTGGCATTGCTTGCCGCTGGAGCGCTCGTCGCCTGCGAAACGGCCGATGAACCATTACCCGCTGGCGAAGAGGTCGGCACCGTAACCGAGGCTGTTGTAGAGACGCCGCCCGTCGAAGAGATGGAAGAGGCAGTCGTTGAGGCATCTAGCACGATTGTCGCCGTTGCCGCGGGAACAGATGATCTTTCGACCCTCGTTGCAGCTGTTACAGCTGCCGGGCTCGTCGAAACACTCAACAGCGATGGTCCATTTACCGTGTTTGCGCCGCCGAACAGCGCTTTCGAAAAACTCCCAGAAGGCACCGTAGCGACCTTGCTTGAACCCGACCAGAAAGATACCCTCACCGGCATTCTGACCTACCATGTGGTGTCTGGAGAAGTCATGGCGGCTGACCTCGTGGCTGCAATTAGCGGTGAAGAAGATGGCACGTTCGAAATCACTACCGTCAACGGCGCTATTCTGACTGCGTCTATTGTTGATGGCGCGCCAATTCTGACCGATGCTGCAGGCAACACATCGTCGATCATCGCAACGGATATCGATGCCTCAAACGGTGTCGTTCACTTGATCGATACTGTCGTAATGCCTGGCTAGCTCATTTACAGCATTCTAAGTGAAAGCTCCCCGACTAGATTGCCGGGGGGCTTTTTTATGTCCTGGAACGATACTGCGTTTTTTGCTCGCGACGATTACCATCGCAATGTACCTGGCTCTCCCTTGAATGGACCAACGACCGTGCTGGTAATCCAGCCTCCATAGAAGTCGCCCGGTTGAGCTTGAACACGTTCGCCATTGAGGAAGCATGCATCCACGCGGCTCGGATAGAATGCAACATGGTCTTTGATCGATCTAAATGGCGCCGTTGGGGCTGCGTAGTACCAGCAGGCAAGTTCGTTGCTACGATCACCAATCTGAAGATCAAAGTAGCGAGCTTGACCCTTCCACTCACAAAGACTGCGATGTGGGTTTGGGCGCAGCGCTGAAGCCATGACGTCTTGATGAGGGATGTAATAAGTTGGCGGATGACTTGTTTCGAGGGTGCGGACAGCAGACTTCGTTTCCGCAATCGTTT
>CALFRH010000499.1 GCA_937919225.1 uncultured Parvularcula sp. | reverse complement strand
CCACGCAGATTGTTGATGAGTTGCGTTCTCTGGCGCACCAGAAGATCACGCGCCCAGTGGTGGGCGCTACTGCAAGACTCCATGCCAATCAGGCAAGGCTCCAGCTTTGCAAAGAAGGGCAGAAACTGCGCCCGCCGCAGGGGTTTGTTGAACACAACCTCCTCGGTGGCGGTGATCCCGTGGACCTGGAGAACGTTCTTCGCCAAATCAACGCCGATTGTGGTAACTTGCGTGGGGTGGCTCCTCTCATAAGCAGATCTTGACACCTGCACTATGGCGCATTGCGACGCCGGTGGGAGCAGGAGCCATCCACCCCATCAGCAAAGCGGGCTGTGATCGCAGACACCTGATCGACGAGTAAACGGCAGCAAAGGGTGGTCCTGGTCTGCGGGCGACGGATCAGTCCACCCGATGCTGCGCTTGCTCCGAGGTCGGCTGCGAGCCCAAAGTGAACGATGCTGCAAAGTGCGCCGAGGACCGCTTTACGTATAGAACTCCGTTGGCGCGACGGTCTATAGTCATACGGAAGGATGGTGGGCATGATATGCCCACCCTACGCTTGTTGTCGGGTTTCCGTACAGACACGTGTCGCGCAGAAGGCCGGTTAACGCCGCGTACGGTGGAGTGGTGTTGAGGAATGGGGCGCCGTCGAAGAGAGGGTGAATCCCCCCCCACGGGCTTGCTGCGGACGCAATTATGAATTCTATGTTAACCTGTATTAAGATCAGTAATTATTTGAAGGGCTTTCAGCAAGAAAGAGGGAGCAAACTGGGATTTTCAGTTTGTAAGAATGTATGGCGATTGGTGAAGCAGGCAGCATAACCACGGGTTCGCCGGTTGAGAACCAGCCCATCACCGTGACTCTAACAGAGCCGCTCGATAATCCAGTATTCGCCTTTTCCGCGACCAGCAACGGCGCTGATGACATCACCATCCGTCTGACGGGTCAAACGCTCGACACCGATGGAAACACAACGTCATTCACCTTTATCATGGAGGAATGGGAATACCTTGACGGTCCCCATGGGGCCATTGAGACGATCAATTGGCTGGCCATCGAAGAAGGCGTGCATACCCTTCCAGATGGACGGACGATTGAGGCCGGAACAACTTCGGTTGCGAGTACCGGGCAGAACACCGGTGGGAACGCGACCTTCAGCGGAGGCTTTACGGATCCTCCCGTTGTCCTGACGTCGGTGATGTCAATCAATGATACGACAACAGTCGATAGCGACCCGTCGGCTATCACGGCGGCAGGCTTCAATCTCACCCTACAAGAGGAAGAGGGTCAGGACGGCGTCCACGGCGCTGAAACCATTGGGTGGATTGCTATTCAGGCGGGCGGAGACGCAACGAGTGGCACGGCGAGCGTTTCAGGCAATACCGTAACAAATGCTGTCAGCACGTTAGGTTTGGGCGCGACCTTTACGGATAGTGTTGTTCTGGCCGAGACACAAACACTCGATGGCCCAGATACAGCAACCGTTTCGATCGCGAGCCAGACCAACAACACAGTCGGCGTATTCATTGACGAAGAACAATCAAGGGACGGAGAGACAAACCATACGACCGAGGTCGTGGGTATTATTGCCTTTGAAGACGGTCTGATCCCATGCCTGACCACAGGTACCTTAGTGGCTGGAAGTCTAGGCGAAAGACCTGTCGAAGCATTTGCGGTTGGAGATCGCGTGCTCACAATCGAACACGGCTTGCGGAAAATTATCTGGATCGGTTGTCGACGATACGCTCCGAGCGATCTGGAAGAGACCCCGAGCCTGCGCCCCGTGCGTATCTTGAAGGGCGCATTGGGCAATGGACTGCCTAAACGTGATCTTTTGGTTTCAAGACAACACCGGATGCTTGTTCGGTCTAAAATTGCCGAACGCATGTTCGGCAGGTCTGAAGTCCTTGTTTCGGCTGTTAAGCTAACGGCACTTCCCGGGATCTATGTTGATGAGGCTGTTGACTGTATCGAATACTATCACTTCCTTTTTGAGCAGCATGAGCTGATCTACGCGGAAGGCGCCCCAACAGAAAGTCTGTACACGGGACCGGAAGCCTTGAAAGCCCTTAGCGATGACGCAAGGGACGAAATCCTGACCATTTTCCCAGAGATGGCAAAGCTTGACTATAGCTCTGTACCGGCAAGGCATATCCCTCTTGGCAGGTTACAAAAGAAGCTTGTTGCAAGACACGCCAGAAATAGAAAACCGGCGTTGTGCGGCTGAGCATTCCGAGAATGATATTGCATTGCGTCAGGTTGTTTATCGGGCAGGTTGTCACCTAAGGTTGGGCAATCAATTATCAGTGTGCCAACCACGCGATCTCTGCAAACCGGTCATAGGGGCAGCTGCAGCAAACGGCAGCAAAGTCCCGCGATCTGTGAGTTCGCCATTTCTCGGTTCATGCAGTTTCAGCGAATGTCTTCTCTGACGGGCTGCATCGCAGCATCGCGAAGGGAGGTCGAAGGTCCGGTTTGGGCCGAGACGTTAAGGTAGGCAGTTAGGGAGATTGCCTGCTGCGCGGAACGAGTAAAACGCGACTGCGAACAACGACACCTCCATGAGGTATCCAAGCAAGTACAGGAAGAGCTTGGTCGCTTTTGAAAAGAATGATCCGGCTGAAAAGTCCATATCGCGAAAATTACCAAACGTCTCGTCTGTTAGCCCGAGGGCAATGCCAAAAACGAACATGGCTAGCAGGAACGTTGGAATAGATAAGGCGACATCAAGGTAGTCTTCCGCACATTGGGCGAAATTGTAGCCGAATGAAGCAATTGCGGCCGCGACACCTACAAGAGCTGAAATCTTCAGTACCGTATCTGCGACCTTTGAAAGCTCCGGTTCGGTTCTGTCGGTCTCAGCCATGGTAAAAATCTTTCCTGCTTCGAAAAGAGCTATTCGCATGGATGTCCGCTCACGGAAAGCAGCTTTACAGCTGCTTTGATACCACCAACGACAGCTATACACTGAATGGGTGGCCAGGTTTGCAACCCCAGCCACCCAGCTCCTTTTCAGGAGTGTCAGATTGATCGTTCGCGTTGCTCAAGCCGCTGTTCGAGCCATTCCAGCACTTCACTTTCCACCCAACCTACGCGGTTCGGGCCCAGCTGTATCCGCTTGGGGAATAGGCCTGCCTTCTCCAGACGTGCGATGTGTTGCGGTGAGTACAAGACCAGCTCCTTGACCTGGCGTTTACAAAGGATTTTCATCACGATTACTCCATGAATGAGAGCATCGCGATGCTCGGGGTTAGACAAGTCTCCCGAGAGGCCTCCAGACTATCAACCTGCCTTCAACTTGGCGATGTATTTGTCGTACTCTGTTACCGCAGCCTTCATCTCTTCGAGGTAAGTGTGGCGGTTGTAGACAGCGGCGACGCCGCTCACGGTACCCGTCACATGATTGAGTAGCTTTTCTGTGACGTGGATAGGCGTTCCGATCTTGGCGTGAATTGTCGCAAACGTTCGACGCAAATCATGCAGTGTATAGTCCGCTACATCTTCAAGGTCTTTGTCGAACCGTGCTTTGTGCCAGTCTTGGCAGGAAAGAGTAGATCGCCGGTGTCTGGTAGGGCTGCAATTACATCTTGAGCCAACTGCCCAAGAGGAAACCGATGCTCCCGCTTATTCTTCGCAAACCCAGTGGGAAGGGTAGCGAGGTCTGCTTCAATCCATGAACGCCTCAGTTCGCCGATTTCACCACGACGCTGGCCGGTGAGGATAAGGAGCTGAACGATCGGCCCAAATGGATGGCCCACTTCTGACGACCGCAGATAGACCGCTAGCAAATCACTGTCAGAAAGC
>CALFRH010000498.1 GCA_937919225.1 uncultured Parvularcula sp. | reverse complement strand
ATGTGGATTCACCCCATTGGCTTCAAGTCTCGTTGGAAGTGATGGTTTGCATGGAAATTTTTTCTTCGCACGATGCGCGAGAACCGACGATTGAGCTAAGGAGACATGGGCATGTTTGAGAAGGCCAGAGGTTTGATCCTCAGCGACCGGACGGCGGCACGGAAGGCGCTGACCGATGAAATCAGAAAGAACGAGCGGGACGAGATAGACGCAGAGCTGGCCGCACTCGAGGCCGACGAACGCGAGCGTCAGGCCGAAGAAGAAGCTGAAGCTCTAAACGCACAGCGCATGGCGCAGGCGCGCGAAGAGCTGAACGCTATCAAGTCGAAGCAAAGCAAGGCGGCAGCGGATTTCGATACTGGCTTAGCTGAGGCGAACCGGGCCTTTGAGGCGTTGGAGGCCCTTGCGACCGAAACGGCGCGGTTAGAACGTGAAGCAGGCTTTGGCGACGGTCGCCGCCCCGTTATCGCCGGGCACGCTAGATCCAGCTCGCTCGTCGCAGCGGCATGGCACTCCGCGCGGCCACTGGCGAAGCGCCTGGGCCTCCGCGCCGTGCCTGGCTCCGCACGCAACATTCGTCCAATGGCGACGGTCTACCCCCGTATTGAGAAGGACGACACATGACGACCACAGCATTCGAAAAGGCATTCGGGACCACCGAGCCATGCCTATCCGACATGATCCTGAAGGTCCACGACAGCGTCCTAAACGCGGAGAAGCGCCGGTGGGACCTGCTCTCCAAGTCGCTCAGAAACGTGATCGAGGGGAACCTCGAGATTCTAGCAGCCGCTCTAGGTGACGCGGCGCGTGAGCGCCTAAACAAGATGACCATTGCCCTTCAGGACGCGGAAATCGCGCTGACACACGACCAAGCAAGTACCACAGTGAAGTCCTCGGAAGTTGGTTCCGCCCTTTCGGAAATACTGTTCATGGCCGAGCGTGCCGCCGTCGAAGCATCACCCCTTACAAAGCAACTCGACGCATCACTTGCCAAAAAGGCCAACGAGAAGCGCCTTATGGAACGCGCCAAAGAGTTGCAGATCGAAAAGGCCCGTGAAGGCCGCCCCGTCTCATTGCTCCAAGCCATCGAGATTGCCAAGGCAGCCCGCTGAAACATAGGGCTTCGCGTGAGTACGTCTTCGTTACCGCGCGAGAGGCCGCAGAGCCACGGGCGAGAACCTCCGTCCGCTGCGGCCGATGACCCCAGCGCGCCTACCCTTCGTCGGGCGCGCCGGGGTCCACTGGGCTGCGGGTGGGCTTTACAGGGTAAACGCTCCCCATAACTCGCCCTCTCCGCTTAAGCACCAAAGAATCGGCTCGCGAAATGTGGAACGACATTATCGCCGAGCACATCGCAGTTGCGGGTGCCTGAGTCAGCAAGCAGATCGACGCCTCATTAGTGGAAAAGTTGGACGAGCAGCGACCGATAGATCGCGCCACATACACTCAAGTTCAGGAGGCCCAAAGAGCGTACCTTGAGTCACGTCTAGAAGCCACGGAGATCGCAAAATTTTGCGGCTAAATTTGATTGCCGAAAGCGGGTCTCTCCATTCCCACGTGAGTAGAGCCAATTACCGATCTTGTAAGGTCTTCATTGGTCAATGGCGCAAATGCTCCCGCCTCGCGCGGCGAAAGACCCCGAATTTGCCCTGTTTCCAATGAGAATCCACTGATAGTCGCGCCCAAGGGGCAAAAAAATCTGATAGCTTTGGGGTTAGAGACTACGGGTTCGACTCGTGTTCGCCGATTACGCCTCGAACATTCCCAGAATATAAAATGCCGAGCACACATTCCCTTAAATGTCTGTTTCTAATAATTTTTTTCGACTCTTTGGGTGAAATTTTTCACCTCCCAATGATGGGTTGTGCGATTCTTGAACTGAAGAAAGATGTCGATCCTCATCTCTTCTTCCAGTGAATTTCACCTAAGCCCATGTGGTTTTTCGGCACACTCATCAAAATAAGGATGGAGCGAAAAAGTGGTCAATGAGACTTCTGTTCGTAGAAACGCCGACAGCTGTTCGGTGTAAAACTTGGAGACCAGAATGAGTTATCATGACAAAAATCTAGAAACATCCGATCTGCGTTTTGTGCCTATCAACCCAAAGCGAGCCCAACCAAAAATCATCGGCAACACAATCGGCGATCACGCCCGGCACGCTTTGCGTATTGGTTTCAATAACAAAGATACATTGGCTTACGTAAAAGCACTGTTTCCAGGTGCAGGCACATCGGCTAAGTGCATATCTACTTACAGGAAAGAACTGCGCAATGCGGGCGAAAACGTACCGACTTCGCGTCAGATAGACATTGCACGAGCTGTAGTATCGGACTTGGTGCGCGCTCAACGAATCGACGAACTTGTTGTTAATAAATTTGAACCACATGAGTTTGTGAGAATGTTGTTTGATACGCTGCGCAAATATCTTTCACCTTCGGAGGTCGCAAAGGCATTGGAAGCCTTGGGCCAGAGCGCATTCTATATGTCTGACATGGCGCTTGAATCCCGGTCATACCGATGAACAACTCCTCCCCCGCAGTTTGACGTTCTGTGGGGGAGCTCGAGTTTGCATCGCAGAAATATAGAGATACCGATGTGGTCTATTTGGGTTCTATTGCGATTTTTTTATCTCAATAAGCCGACTAAAAAAACAAATTCCTCAATATCAAGAGGCTTCATATCCTATTGCTAGGACGCTCATTCCTACAACCAGTGCGGAACGCGGCCGTTCGCTGCGGACGCAATGTACCGGAGCATCTTTGGGAAAACGGACTTTCGTGCAACTGGATTAAAAGTAGTATACCCGCTTTTTCAAGTACGCGATTTAGAAACCAAATGCGTTTCGGCGTTCCTCGAGCAGTAACGCTTTCATTTTCTTAAGGTATTTATCATCTGACCTAATGAACACTGCATGTGAAACTTGCCCTAAAAGGCGTTCTAAGCAAGCTCTTGGATCCTTGGAACCTGTCTTTCTAGCGTGACCATAGATGCCAAATTTTTGGACAAAATAGCATTCTTGTCGAATTTTTTTTAACAAAGTTCGCTCAACCGACAAACGGGTGTTGACTACAACGCCAGTTACCTTTTGTCGATTATTTGGCTTCATTAGCCTTGTTTTAGATTTGTTCACTCGTAACCCGATGTTGCTCAACATCGAGGAGACCGTGGCAACTACTTCACCACGATCTAATTTGTGGCTAGAGATAGTGATGTCATCTGCGTACCTAGTGTAGCGATAGTTTTTCTTCCGGCAGTGGGAAAAGAACTCCTTGTCGAAGTCATGCATAAATAGGTTGCTCAAGTAGCCACTTGTAGGAGCACCCTGTGGTAGCGCACCATCCAAACAACAAATTTTCGCCAAGCCGATTGCCACCTTTCTTCGATATCCCATCCCTTCGAACATTGAGGTGACTTCAAACTCAGAAATTGATCCAAAGAAGTCGCTTACGTCCATCTTAAGGATATTGGTTTGCGCTCGATGAAATCGGGCGTTCAACTTTATCGACGTATCAGAAAGATAAGCTTTGGCTGCAGGATGGCATGCTCTCGTTTCGAGGATGTTTCTTAGTATCCATCGCTGCGCACGAAGCAGCGTCGGGAGCGGCGCATCAATGCGCCTTTTTCCACCTGACTTTTTCCTGAGATCAAAGGATCGGTAGTACGAGCACGGCGAATTGGTCATCCCGAACACAGCTTCAGCTGTGAACCCTGAAAGTTTCGCAAAGTGATCAAGAGAAAGGATCGCGGGAAGCCCGCTTTCGGAAAGCTGCACGATATAGGTCAGGACCGCTTCCTCGTGCGCTTGGGCGACTTTTTTGTCAAATATTACTTCGACTGAGCTCATTGTAAGGAATTCTCTCTGCTACCAAACATCTTCAAAAGCCTATTAAGGCTTTTGGATAAGGACGAAGGACGCATCGGTGTGTCAGCATCGCAGCTCCGCGAGAAGCTGACACACCGAAGGCTCGTTCTAAGTCCCGTCAAGGAATACGACTCGCATTCCCAGCGATTAACGCTTCCGTTAATCGCCATTTCTAGCCTCGCGAAAAATTTCCGCTGCGAGAGAACTCCTAACAATAAACTCCTTTTGTTGCTTTTTTGGCAAAATAACCCTTCGATCAATATCTATCATCGATGGTTTTCTGCCGTTGTTCATTCTGAACAGGTATCGCCTTCCTAATTCGGAAAGTTGTAAGCTATCTTGAGCCCTTTTGATCAGTTTTAGCTCGACCATCGCGCTAATTTCTGAAGAAATATAGTTTGTTTCCGCACCATACAGCATGGCCAATGGCAGGCTCTGCCGATAGTAC
>CALFRH010000497.1 GCA_937919225.1 uncultured Parvularcula sp. | reverse complement strand
GGGGCGCGGCCAACAACCCAGAGAGCTACCCAGCCAGTTTCGCCTTCACCCGCGCGGTGGCTTTGGAGAAGTCCATTTCCCCTTGGTACCGCTCTTTCAGGGCGCCCATACATTTGCCCATATCCTTGAGGCCCTCAGCGCCGACATCGGCAATCACTGAATCAACCGCGGCGTCGATTTCGTCGTCGCTGAGTTGCTTGGGCAAGTAAGCCTGAATCACTTCGATTTCCTGGCGTTCCTGCTCAGCTAGCTCGATCCGGCCGGCTTCCTCATAGGTTTTGGCGGAGTCCTCCCGCTGTTTCACCATTTTGGTGAGCACGGCGAGCACTTCCTTTTCCTCAAGGCCGCCGCACCGATCCTCAGCGCGGGCAGCGATATCGCGGTCCTTCACCGCGGCGGTCACCAGCCGAAGTGTGGACACACGCAACTTGTCATCCCGCGCTTTCATGGCGGTTTTCAGGTCGTCAGTAATTTGTTGCAATACAGTCGAGGTCATTTTCATTGCCCTGGTCTGTCCCAAAATGCTGATGTAACGCCCGAGATATCACGCTTGCGAGCGTGCATCATAGCTCAGCCATCAAGGGAGTTTGGTAAATTTCTCGTAGATCCACGTGATTCCCTGACGAAAACCTCTTTTCAGTCGGGGCAGCACAGCCTAAAGCGCCATCCGTTTGCCTGCCTTAAACGATTCCCGCTCGAACGAGCGAAAAGAGATATGCCATCATGCGCCTGTGTCAAGACACCCCTTCAGTAGCTCCCACCGCCCGCCTCGTCCTTGCCGACGGATCCGTCTTTGAAGGGGAGGGCCTCGGTGCGACGGGCACCGCCGTGGGGGAGGTGTGTTTTAACACTGCCATCACTGGATATCAGGAGATCCTGACGGACCCATCCTATGCCGGGCAGATTATCACGTTCACTTTCCCTCACATTGGGAATGTCGGGGCGAACGACCAGGATCTCGAAAATGCCACCGACGATGCTGCCGTGGCTGCGCGCGGGGCGATCCTGAGAGCGGGGGTCACAAGCCCCTCCAATTATCGCGCGCGGATGGACCTTGATGCCTGGATGCGCCGGCGGGGCATTGTCGGGATTGCGGGGATCGACACCCGCGCCCTGACCGCGCTCATCCGCGAGACCGGGATGCCCCACGGGGTGGTTGCGCACCAGCCGGGTGGGCTTTTCGATATCACGGCGCTTCAGCAAAAGGCCAAGGGCTTCTCTGGCCTCGAGGGGCGCGATTTGTCCAAGCATGTCACCGGCGAAACACCGTACCTGGCGAAAGGCGGCGACTGGGACGGTGAGGGCGGTTTTGAGGTCGGCAACCCCAATGGGCCGCTTGTCGTGGTCATCGATTATGGCGTTAAACGCAATATTCTCCGCCGACTAGTGAGTGCGGGAGCAAAGGTGCAGGTGGTGCCGCCCACCGCCAGCTTTGACGACATTATGGCTCTCAAGCCCCAAGGGGTGGTGCTTTCCAACGGCCCCGGTGATCCTGCGGCCACCGGCGAGTATGCCGTGCCGGTGATTAAACAGCTTATCGATTCGAAAGTCCCCATGCTGTGTATTTGCCTTGGTCACCAAATGTTGGCGTTGGCCCTTGGGGCGAAAACCCTAAAAATGCCGCAGGGCCACCATGGCGCCAACCATCCGGTACAGGAGCATGATACCGGTAAAGTGGAGATCGTCTCCATGAACCATGGGTTTGCGGTGGACGAAAGCACACTTCCCGATGGCGTTGAACCCACGTACACGTCTCTTTTCGACAAAACCAACGCTGGTCTTCGCATTATCGGGGCGCCTGTTATCTCCGTACAGCATCACCCCGAAGCCAGCCCTGGACCCCAGGACAGCTTTGGCGTGTTTGACCGATTCCTTACCATGGTTGGGGAGCAAAGGGCTGCTTAAAGCGGGTTGGGTCTCGGCGTGACGTGACCGATCTTCTTTAAGGTGGCGGTCAGATTGCTGCAGCGACTGCACCCCCCATTTGACCTTTGTCGCCCATCACCTCAGACAAAATGCAACGAAAATTGTTGCGTAGTGGAGGTGATGCCTATGACGGCAAATGAGACAGCAATTGGGGCCAGTTCGTCGGTCGAAAACACCGCCCGTGAGGTGCGGGAGGAAGACAGCTTTGATGTGGAGGCTGTTGATAAGGTTCTAAAGGACCATATTGATGGTCTGACGGGGACACCCGCTGTGGGGCAATTTGCGGGTGGGGCATCGAACCTTACCTACTCTCTGGATTATCCAGGGCGCTCTCTCATACTGCGCCGACCGCCGCGGGGGGCAAAGCCTGCCTCCGGCCACTCCATGATTAGGGAGTATACGGTTATTAAGGGGCTAAAGCCGGTTTTCCCCAGCGTCCCAGAAGCGCTTTATTATGTTGATACGGACAACTCTGTTCTGGGGGCGGAATTCTATGTTATGGAAAGGGTTGACGGCCTTCTCCTCGAGAAGACCATTCCTGAAGATTGGGGATGGACGCCGCAAGATAATGAGAAGTTTTGCCGTCTGTTTTGGGAGAAGCTCGTCGAGCTGCATGCGGTGGACTATAACGCTGCGGGGCTTGGCGAATTCGGTCGACCTCAAGGATATGTCTCACGCCAAGTCGGTGGTTGGAACAAGCGCTTTGAAAAGGCGCTTACGCCCGACGTACAACCTTTTGACGATGTGCGCGACTGGTTAGATGCGAACCAACCCCCTGACGTGCTCCAATCAGCCCTTATCCATGGGGATTTTCGCATGGATAATATGATCCTTAATCGGTCAAATCCGTTTCAGATTGACGCCGTGCTTGACTGGGAGCTGTCGACCCTTGGCGATCCATTGATGGATCTGGGCGGGGCACTAGCTTACTGGATCCAAGACGGTGACCCCCAAGGGTTTGAGCCCCTAGAAAAGCAGCCGAGCCGTGCGCCTGGCATGCTGCGACGCCAGCAGATCGTTGACTTTTATGGAGAGAAGACGGGCATCACGACCGATGACTTCACCTTCTACTACGTCTTCGGTTTATTCCGCTTAGCGGGGATCGCCCAACAGATTTATTTCCGCTACCATGCCGGTCAAACCACGAACCCTGCCTTTAAGGGGTTCGGCATGGCCTCACAGGGGCTGTGTTTATATTGTCAACATTTGATCCGGGAAGGAATGGGATCATGACGACTTCCGTGATGGAGTTGGGGCCCACCGAAAAGGTAGCGCCCTTAATCGAAAAAGTACGCACAATCGTCCAAGAGGATATTCGGCCGCTAGATGATGAATATCTCAACGAGGTCGGAAAAGCACCGGGGGGGGAGCGTTTTGCGCATACTGCCCGTCAGCTTGAAATTCTCGACACCATTAAAACGAAAGCCAAATCCCAAGGGCTTTGGAATTTTTGGCTGACGGACTCTGATGAGGGCTACGGTCTGTCGACTGTGGAATACGCCTATCTTGCCGAAGAGATGGGGTGGGCTTACCTCGCGCCTGAAGCCTTTAATTGTAATGCACCGGATACGGGCAATATGGAGGTGATCGAGCGGTGCGGGAATGACGCTCAGAAAGAGCGGTGGTTACAGCCTTTGCTTGATGGGGAAATCCGTTCGGCCTATTTGATGACTGAGCCGGACGTGGCGTCATCTGACCCAACCAATCTTGCGTTGGAGGCCAAGCTTGAAGATGGGCATTGGGTCTTCAACGGTGAAAAATGGTGGTCATCGGGCGCAGGGGATCCTCGGTGCGCGGTCTATCTGGTGATGGCCTGTACGGACCCCGATGCTGAGAAACGCCACCAGCGACACAGCCAGTTTTTGATTCCGGCGGATACGCCTGGTATCGAAATCCTCCGTCCTATGAAGGTTTTTGGCCATGATGAGGCGCCGCATGGTCACATGCATATCCGGTTCACCGATGTACGGGTGCCAGCGGACGAGGCGATGATCCTTGGCCGTGGGCGCGGGTTTGAAATCTCCCAGCGTCGGCTTGGGCCCGGCCGGATCCACCATGCCATGCGGGCGATCGGTCAAGCGGAAATGGCGTTCGAGTATCTCTGCAATCGGTCAATCCAGCGGACGGCGTTCGGGAAGCCCTTGGCCCGCCTTGGGCAAAACCCCGACATCATTGCGGAATGCCGGATGGGGATTGAGCAGGCGCGGCTCTTGTGTCTCAAAGCGGCGTGGATGATCGACAAGGGCGATGGTAAAGCCGCAGCCCCGTGGATCTCGCAAATTAAAGTGATCGCGCCGCGCGTCGCGTTGATGGTGACCGACGAAGCGATCCAAATGCATGGCGGTATGGGGGTAAGCCAGGATACACCGCTTGCCTCGATGTGGACGGCGCTTCGCACCTTGCGTCTTGCCGATGGTCCGGATGCGGTTCACCGCATGGTCATCGCCCGCAGCGAGATGCGGAAATATGTCCCTAACTTGTAGGGTTGGTTATCCACGAGGCGGTAAGTCTTCTGTTCCCCACGGCGCGGTAGCGTCCGTGGGGTCCACCAATTAGTTCAGATTGATCATCGGCTTTGGCCCCCACGGACAAGCCGTGGGGAACGGTGAATGGCTATTTTTACCGCTCACTCACCTTCGATGAGCCGGACACTTTTTCCTTCGAGGCCCAGCGCCAGCTGGCCGTGCTTCAGCTTCAGGGCGAGGCCGCCGAACACCTCGCGCCGCCACCCCGTCATGGCGGGGACGTCTGCTTCGTCGTTGAGCGCGATAGCTTCAAGGTCAGCCGCAGAGGCGAGTAATTTGGGGGCCACACCATGGTGCTCGCTCTGGCGCTTTAAAAGCACCCGAAGCAGGTCGACCACATCTGCTGGAGGGGGAGTGCGCGGACCATTCTTCTCGATGGGCGGCAAATCCTCTTCGGGGATGGCAACGCCCTCCTGAACGGCGGCCACAAGGCTCGCTGCACTTCTTGACCGTTCAAAACCGTTTGGGATGGATCGTAAACGGCCGAGTTCCTCTGGGGTTGTGGGCGCGGCGCGTCCCACCTCAATGATGCCGTCATCTTTAAGGATGCGCGACCGCGGCAGATCCTTTTTCTGCGCCTCCCGTTCGCGCCACTCGGCCACTTTCATCAGGGGGCCGATTTCTTTTTTGCGGACATTGCGAAGCTTGAGCCGTTGCCACGCCGCTTCGGGGGCGGTGAAATACAAGGAAGGCGCATCGAGGACCGCCATTTCTTCGGCCACCCAGGAGGCTCGCCCCGTTTTATCAAGCTGCTTTTGTAACGCCTTGTAGACATCCACCAGGTGCGTCACGTCCCCCAAGGCGTAGGTCAGCTGCTTTTTCGATAAGGGGCGACGGGACCAGTCGGTAAAGCGGGAGCCTTTATCCACCTGCTCGCCCGTCACGGCGCGGACCAATGGTTCGTACCCCACCTGATCGCCATAGCCGCAGGCCATGGCCGCCACTTGAGTATCAAAGAGGGGGCCGGGCACCTCACCCATCAGCTTATAGAAAATCTCAATGTCTTGTCGTGCCGCGTGGAAGACTTTGACCACGGATTCATCCGCGAGAAGGTCCAGGAGAGGCTGAAGGTCCAGCCCCTCGGCGAGCGGGTCGATAATCGCGGCATCGTCCTCGCTCGCGACCTGCACCAGACACAGCTGGGAGTAGTAGGTCTTCTCCCGCATGAACTCGGTGTCCACGGTGACGAACGGACCTTGGGCGACGGCGGTACAGAACGCGGAAAGCGCGTCGGTGCTGGTAATCACTTGCATACCGAAAGGCGCTTAGCAGGGATTTCGGTCCCCGGCGATGACTCATGAACACTCTGTCATATTTTTTTGGGCGTGGTGGGGGCATAGGGTGAGTGAACCCTTTGCGTCCACTCTGTTCCCCACGGCCCGAAGGGTCCGTGGGGTCCACCGACAGTGCGTGTGAAGTGGATCCCACGGACGCTGACGCGCCGTGGGAAACGGCAAGTTGAAGGTTTATTATTCCTTCAACACCAATACGGGCCAGGTTTCGTCGGCCACTCGGTCCACCATGTGGAGCCCCTGAGCTTTATAGGCCTCGACCACCCCGGCCTCTTGCCGCGCAAGAAGGCCAGCGAGGACCACTTTGCCGCCTTCCGCCAGCTGCTGAGCAATATCGGGCGCGAGGGCCATGAGAGGCTCAGCGAGAATGTTGGCGAGGATAAGGTCATAGCGCCCATGGGCGAGGGCGGGGCCCGCCACGCCCTCCGCCACAGCGAAATGCACATCGGTGATGCCATTGAGGCGCGCATTTTCCGCCGCGATGGGGATCGACGGTTCGTCGAGGTCGGTGGCGATAATAAGGGCGCCTGGCCAGAGACGCCGGGCACCCATGGCCAGGATTCCTGAGCCGGTCCCGACATCCAGCACTTTTTGGGGGGCGACGGGTTCTAGCCGCGTGAGCGCCTCAAGGCAGCCCGCCGTGGTCGGATGGTGCCCGGTGCCAAAGGCGCGATTGGCCTCCACCTGTAGCTTGTGGCCCTTAAGGTCTGCCACCTTGTCCGCATCGTGGGAGCCGTAGAGGATAAAGGCGCCCGCCTCGACCACGCCGAGACCCTCTAGCGCGTGGGCGACCCAGTCGGTTTCTGGCAGCTCTTCCTGCTGCGGTGTTTCGAGGGTGAGGCCGTCCGTTAGCGGCGCTAGGGCCGTGTCATCGGGAAGCTCGGTGAAATAGGCGTGGAGGGTCCAGTCAGCTTCACTCTCAGCCTTCGCGGCATCGTCCTTCAGCAGGGTCACGGCATCCGCCGGGGGAAATAACACCTCCGTAAGAAGAATATCGAGTTCTTCAAGCGTTTCGCGTGGGCCGGACCAAATGAGTTTGTGGGTGGTCATTATTTGTCCTCTGATGGTCCGTTCGACTCAGTGGTCGTCACCCCGGACGCACGGCGGCACGGCGTGACGCTGTGCAGATCCGGGGTCTTGTGGGCGCTGTTCCGAGATCCCGTGTCTGCATCGCAGCATTTCACGCTGCGCTGCGCACGGGATGACATAGGAGCAAGCACTACCCGACCACCTTCACAAGGCCGTGTTTCTTCTTGCCCACAGATAGTTTAATCTGTCCGTCTACCACATCATCGGGCGAGAGGGGGCGCTCTTCACCGAGAGGTTTGTCATTCACCTTCAGCGCATTGCCCTTGATGTGGCGGCGCCCCTCGCTTTTGGAGGCGATAAGCCCCAGCTCCGTAAAGGGGTCGAGGAGGGGCACACCTTCCGCCAATGCCGTCGTGCTAACGTCCACGGAGGGTAAATCCCCCGCAGCGCCGCCTTGCTCGAAGGTTTGCTTCGCTGTGTCCGCAGCCCTCTGGGCCGCGTTGCGACCATGGAGGAGGGCGGTGACTTCGGTGGCAAGGACCTTTTTCGCCTCATTGATCTCAGCGCCTTCTAGCGCCTCAAGGCGGCGCACTTCGTCCATGGGCAGGGTGGTGAACCGGCGCAGCATGAGGCCCACATCCGCATCCTCCGTATTGCGCCAATATTGCCAATAATCATAGGGGCTCAACCGGTCAGCGTTCAGCCACACCGCACCACTTTCCGTCTTGCCCATTTTCTTGCCCGAGGAGGTCGTGAGCAGTGGGGTCGTCAGTCCAATGACGTCCCGCGCCTTCTCACCTTCGACCGCGGCGACCCGACGACACAGCTCAACGCCATTGACGATATTGCCCCATTGGTCGGAGCCCCCCATTTGGAGGGTACAGCCATAGCGCTCGTTCAGCTCGTAAAAGTCGTAGGCCTGCATCAACATATAGTTGAACTCAAGGAACGTCATGGGCTGTTCCCGCTCAAGCCGCAACTTCACACTGTCAAAGGTCAGCATCCGGTTGATTGTGAAATGAACGCCAAAGTCGCGCAGGAAATCCACATAGCCAAGCTGCGATAACCACTCATCATTATTGACCATGATGGCGTCGCTCGCGCCCTCGCCGAAGGTCAAAAACGGGTCAAAGGCGCGTTTGATGCCCTCAATGTTTTGGTCAATATCAGCCGCGCTTAGCATCTTTCGCTGGGTGTCTTTGCCCGATGGGTCGCCAATCTTGGTGGTGCCCCCGCCCATCAACGCAATGGGCTTATGGCCCGTTTGTTGGAGCCAATAGAGCATCATGATTTGAATGAGACTGCCCGCATGGAGGCTGTCGGCGGTGGCATCAAAGCCAATATACCCTGTCACCACCCCGTTGGCGGCGGCCTCGTCCAATGCCTCCATATGGGTGGATTGGTGGATAAACCCTCGCTCATTGAGAACGTGGAGGAAGTCAGATCGAAAAATAGTCATATGCTAACTCAGCCTTAAGGCGCTCTGGCTTCTAATCAGACAGCGCGAACGGGTCTAGCAGGGGCAAAATGATGAATGATAAGACGTTAACGGCCATCGGACTGATGTCTGGGAAATCGTTGGACGGGATTGATGTGGCCCTGGTGGAAACTGACGGTGACGGGACTGTATCCACGGGCCCGTCCTTGAGCGTGCCGTACGATCCGGTGATTCGGGCGACGGTAATTCGCGCCACGAAGGCGGCCCTTGAGGGGCGAGATGAAGCCAAAGACATTCTCGAAGCATCGAACCTTGTGACCACCGCCCATATTGAGGCGGTGCGCTCCCTTATGGAGAAAAACAGATTGCGGTCGAGGGATGTGGACGTGATCGGGTTCCATGGTCAAACGATTTTGCACCGCCCGCCTTTGGATTCCACCGCTCCTGGCCGCACCTGGCAAATCGGGCAGGGGCATATCCTTGCCCAGGAGCTGAAGATTGACGTGATCGACCAGTTCCGCCGGGCCGATATGGCCGCCGGCGGGCAAGGGGCGCCCTTTTCGCCTATCTATCATGCCGCGCTCTCCCATCACTCGGCAGGGGATGCCCCCGGGCTCGCCGAGGAGGGGGCAGAGTTTGAGGCCACCGCGGAGACGGGGCCGACCCCGCCCATGGCCATCCTCAATCTTGGCGGCGTGGCGAACGTGACATACCTGCCGCGGGGCGGGGATCCCATGGGGATGATCGCGTTTGATTGCGGCCCCGGCAATGGCCTCGTGGACCAGTGGGTATACCGGCACACGGGCGAGAAGATGGATAAGGATGGCGCGCTGGCGGCCAGCGGCACAGTTGATGAGGAAGCGGTCGCCCTCATGGCGCTCAACCCTTTTGTGCGCAAGGCACCGCCAAAGTCCTTGGATCGCTATGACTTTAAGCTTGGTTCGATTGAGGGGCTTTCGGTGGCGGATGGGGCGGCGACGCTGACGGCGTTTACCGCGGAGTGTGTGGCGCGGTCGGCCAGCCTTCTGCCGGAACCCCCTGAAGAATGGATCGTTTGCGGAGGTGGGCGGCTCAACCCCACCATGATGCAAGAGCTCAGTGCGCGGGTCGAAGCCCCCGTTTTGTCGGCGGAAGAAAAGGGCTGGCGCGGGAATATGATCGAGGCGGAGTGTTTTGCCTATCTCGCGGTGCGGTCGTTAAAGAAGCTGCCTCTATCCTATCCTCTCACCACAGGGGCGCCGCGCCCCATGACCGGCGGTGTGCATCACCGGGCGCCTGCATAAGGCTTCGGAGTGCTGGTTTGCCCTACGGACACCAAACAGCGCGGGGGAGGCGGCTCGTCCGCTCCTGATCTGTAATCGGTGCAAAGCGGAGTTTATTCATTGCGCCGTACCGCGCGGCGCCAATGCGCTTGCCATTGGCGGAGAACGTCATTTCATGAGAAAGCTCATCGGTGGTTGATAAGCTTTCGCTCGCTTGCGCGGGTTTTTCCGCTGCGGTACCCAATTCCTTCTGCCAAAAGGCTGACCGCTCCGCTTTCACCGTATAGTGTGCAGCAGACTGACGGTCGAGTAGCTTGCCATCGGCAAAGAGGGCCGTCACCGCTTTATTGAGGTCTGCGCGAACAGCCTCGAACCGGCTACCGGCGACGGCGCTGAGGAGGGCAAAACACCCAAACGCAAGAGCGGCGTGCAGCATTGGCCAGGGGGCTATGGCGGCGCCACTAAACAGGCTGACGGTCTCAATCACTCCCGCTTGGTCAGGGTACAGAAGGCTTGTTAAAAATGGCGAGGCGCTCGCGATGGCTAAGAGGCTGCCGAGCACCAGACCGATGCCCGTGAAGTGCATGGCTTTAGAGGCTCGCATTACCCGGCTGGGTTGTTGCTGTCCTGCGGCCGCGAGGGCGTCTGCTTCTTCATCAATGATTTTAGCCGCCTGATGGGAGAGGCTGGTGACGGCGTCATGCCGCGCCGCCCGCGCGGCGGTGTCGTCCCCGTCATCTGCGGGCTTTGCAAAGGCTTTTTGGAGGCGGCGCTGATCGCGGCTAAAGCTGCGGAGGGCGCTGTGGGTGGTTTCAAGGCGTTCGGAGACCTCTTTAGAAAAGTCCGCCCGAAGCGCTGTTATGCCTAAGAAAAGACCATAGAGCGCGAATGGCGCCAGGCTTGCGCCGAGCGCCACGGCCATCCCAAACCCGTAAAGGGTAAGCCCGTAAAAAAGCATTGCGCTTGCCACTAGCGTAGCGAGGCCGTCCCAGAAGACATCTTTCAGGTGCGCGCGAACCCCCTGCCCAGAGAGAATCGATAAAAGCGGGTTCCGTTTCGCCCAACGGCTTTCTGGTTGATGCAGTGACTGGCCCATGGGACCGCCCAGACGGTCCGACAGCTGCTTCTCAATCAGCTCCTGCACCACTTCATCACTTGCCCGTTCGCCTTCACTATCCCAGATAACCTCTTCAAAGGCCTGGCGAATCTCGTTTCGAAAATGTCTCATGCCACCCACATATTCCCAACTAAAGAAAGTCTTAACATGTGGAAAGGCGTGAGGCGAGCGGTGAATTCGCGCTTTTCTGGGGCGAACGGAGGTCGTTGCTGCGGTTCCTTAGAGATCAGGCAACTGGATCTCTTCAACCGGGGTGCTTCGCCCGACGGGATAGAGAACCACTTTGATCTGCCGGTCACTTCGCCGGTCAAGATAAACCGTCTTGGGGGCATACCCTGCCCGGGCCACCAGCGCCTCAAGGGTGGTTTGAACGCCCACCCGACACGGCGTGGTGCAAGAGGTGCCATCCCCAAAGCTCACCGTGGCCCCCGCAGGGTCGGAGGTCATGCTGATGAAGACAGGCTCGTCGCTACTGGTGGCGCAGGCCGATAGAGCGGCGACCGCTAACCCTGCGATTATGGCCTTGCCGGTCTGATGGAGGCGATATTTCATGATGGACACCCCTTTCTCGTCATCTCGCTTTATCGAAGGCTTGTTCCAGGTCCGCCGTCAAGTCATCGATGTCTTCAAGACCGACATGAAAGCGGAAGAGCTGGCCCTGTTCGGTCCATGGGACGGCGGTGCGCACCTTCGCTGGCCAGGCGGGGGTGCAAAGACTTTCATATCCGCCCCAGCTATAGCCAAGACCAAAGAGGGTGAGCGCGTTGATAAAGGCTTCGGTCTGCTGATCGTCGGTCCAGCTGGTGACAATTGAGAATAGCCCGTTCGTACCCATCCCATCTCTTGCCCAAAGGGCGTGCTGTGGATGCGCTTCAAGGCCGGGGTGAAGGACTTGGGTCACTTCAGGCCGAGTTTCCAAATATCGCGCAAGCGCTAGGCCGCTTTTCTCATGCACGGCTAATCGCCGGTGAAGGGTCCGCAAGCCCCTATGGGCGAGGGCGACATCCTGGGCAGAGACCGACAATCCCAATTGTTTTGCGGTTTTTTGGACCTTCGCTCCAATCCCCCGGTCGGCAGTCATAACCGCGCCCATCAAGATGTCCGAATGTCCGCCTACATATTTTGTGATCGCTTGAATGCTGACCACAGCACCAAGGTCAAGGGGCCTAAAATGAACGCCCGCACCATAAGTGTTGTCCACCAATACCGGCAGGTCGCCGGCCGCCGCGACAATGGCTGGAATGTCCTGGATCTCGAACGTGAGAGATCCTGGGCTTTCGCAAAAAATGAGTTGGGTATTGGGTTTGATAAGTGACTTGATATCGCCGCCAATCAGGGGGTCGTAATAGGTCGTTTCCACCCCCATGCGGGTGAGGAAGCCATCGCAAAAACTCCGTGTTGGGTCATAAGCACTATCGGGGCAGAGGATATGCCCGCCGCTTGATGTCAGGCGCAGAATGTCAAGGCTGATCGCACCCATGCCGCACCCTGCGAGGGTCACAGACGTTGCTCCTTCGAGGGCCATGAGGCTCTCTTCGAAGGCGCGATGGGTCCCGGCACCACCGCGACCATAGTGAAGCGGCTGGGTCTGGTCGCGAAAGCTTGCATAATCCGGAAAGAGGATCGTCGACCCAGACTCCGTTGGTGGATTGATCGTGCACGCAGCGCCCTTTGGTCGGCCTATATGAGCATCTTGGGTTGGTCCCTTCATCCGTACCACTCCACTAATCCTTTACCTTGATCGTAAACTGTAAAACCTACCTGCTGATAGAGCCTCAGTGCCGCTGGGCTATCAAGATCGCAGGTTTCGATGATCACCCGTTTGGGCCCTCGTGCCCAGATAAGGCCGAGCATTTCGTGTAAGAACCATCGGCCAAGGCCATCCCCTTGCGCCTCTGGCATAAGGCCGAAAAATTTGAAGTCAATTTTGTCGTCGTCGCCAGATCGGATTTCGGCGAAGCCCGCTGGCCAGCCCTCTTTGTAAAGAACGAAAATTTCTGTGTTTGGTGCGCTAATCAAGTCAATCAGGTCGTCATCATCTAGATAGCGTCGCGATACCCATTTATGGGCCTCTCCAACCTTCATGAACAAAAACCGGTAAAAATCGACAGGCGGATTTTCCATCCGCATAAGGGCGGTTTTGAACGGCGGCGGCGCCAGTTGTGGCAAGGTCGGCCGGGCCACCTGTTCAAGATAGGTGACGGTCACTGTGATGGACTCAATCAATTTATCCTTAGACACGCGCATTATCTCACCCCATCCAAGGAGGGGTGGGTAGCCCCTTTTCCTTCAGCCAGGCGGGGTTATAGATCTTGGACTGATAGCGATTGCCATGGTCGCATAGGACCGTGACAATCGTGTGCCCCGGCCCCATTTTTTGGGCAAGGCGTTTGGCACCGGCGATGTTAATGCCTGCGGATCCACCAAGGCACAGGCCTTCTTCCTGCACCAGGGCGAAGATGATGTTGAGCGCTTCGGCGTCGGGAATTTGAAATGCATCATCAGCTGGCAGATCTTCAAGATTTTTCGTGACCCGGCCTTGGCCAATCCCCTCCATAATGGAGGAGCCGTCGCCTGCAAGCTCACCCGTTTTGATCCAGGAGAAAATCTTAGCGCCCATAGGGTCAGCCGCCGCGATGGTCACGTTTCCCCGTTCTTTAAGCGCCATTGCGGTTCCGCACAGCGTCCCGCCGGAGCCAACGGCGCAGGTGAAGCCGTCTACTTTACCCTCCGTCTGCTGCCAAATTTCTGGACCTGTGGTGCGGTAATGGGCGTCACGGTTTGCGGTATTATCGAATTGGTTGGCCCAGATGGCACCTGGGGTGTCCTTCGCTAATTGTTCAGACACATGAATATAGTTGCCTGGGTTGGCGTAGGGCAGGGCGTCCACCTCATGCAGCTCTCCGCCAAGGAGGCGAATGGCGTTCTTTTTTTCCTCGCTTTGGGTACGGGGCATCACGATCTTGACGGTATAGCCCTTGGCCTTGCCCACCATGCAAAGGCCAATGCCAGTGTTGCCGGCCGTTCCTTCAACGATGGTTCCGCCGGGGGCGAGCGAGCCATCGCGCTCCGCCGCCTCGATAATAGACAGCGCGGCCCGGTCCTTCACCGATTGGCCGGGGTTCAGGAACTCTGCCTTCCCTAAGATGGTGCAGCCTGTTTCCTCAGAAGCCCGGCGAAGCTTGATGAGCGGCGTGTTCCCAATGAGGGAAATAACGGAATCGTGTGTGTTCATGCCCGCCGCTTACTCCCCATTGGTGGGGCGGGGCAATGGTGGGAGTGATCGGAGATGGGGCGGCGTGCCAGTCAACACTTTCTGCTGGTGCCACCGAAGACCGTCTTCACCGCAGCACAGCATCGACCACGCGTCTCATCGCATCGGCGAACTCTTGCGGGGTCCTTGTCTTCATCATGAGCCCTTTGGAGGCCGCGGAGAGGGCAAACGTAACATCAGCTGCGATTGCGATGTTGGGTGGGCTGATCATTTCATGTTTGATAAGAAAGCTTGCTACCGCGCTGTAGAAGGTGTCCTCGGCATCGGTGGTTGCCTCTTGAGATGATTGAATAGCCTGTTCCATCAGTTCCATACCGTGATCAGTACTGATGATCATCTCCACATGATCACCGATCCAGTGTTGATAGGCGGCCAACAAGGCCTCTTTGGGGGAAGCTTTGTTATCGCTGAGGGCGGACGTCGCAGCCTCAAGAATATGCTGCAAGAAGGCGCTCAGCGCCCATTTGAACGCACCCTCCTTTGAGCCAAACCGATTATAGACCGATTGGCGAGACAGCCCCGCGGCGCGCGCAATGTCATCCATTGATGTCTTGCGGAAGCCGAACTTCGCAAATTGCGACAAAACCGAATTGACACTTTCGTAATCCATCATATATCCATTTGACAAAAACGACCTAAATAGTACAAAAAGTCTAAAGCATTATCAAGCCTAATGATTGGAGCACCCTTATGGCCTCTCGAAGGATCAGTAATTCCGGGTTTAAGGACTGGAAGCCCTCGCAACTGCCTAATCTTAAAGGGAAACGATACGTCATTACCGGCGGCAATTCCGGCATTGGTTTTGAGGCAGCGAAGTTATTGGGCGAAGCCGGGGCGGACATCACCATCGCCTGCCGCACCCTGTCAAAGGGCGAGCGGGCGAAGAAAGCGCTAGAGAAGACCATTTCGGGGCAGGTCGACATTGTTCAAGTTGATCTCAGCCGTCTGGCCTCTGTCCGCCAAGCGGCGGAGGAGGTACGGGCCCGACATGCCGCTATTGACGGGCTCATCAATAATGCCGGCATTATGCAGACGCCAAAACAAACTACGGAAGATGGCTTTGATCTCCAAATGGCGTCTAATCATTTGGGCCACTTCTTATGGACCGGCCTTCTGTTGGATTTGGTTGAAAAGGCCAAGGGGCGGGTGGCCGTCGTGGCCAGTCTTGTCCACAAATTTGGGCCCCTTCAGCTTGATGATCTGATGTCGGAAAAGAAATATGATCCGACTAGGGCATATGGCCAGAGCAAGTTGGCTAATTTGATGTTTGCGTTTGAACTTGATCGTCGCCTTAAAGCCTCCGGACACGATGCAATCTGCGTCGCTTGCCATCCAGGGTATTCGAGCACAAATTTGCAATCCACCGGGCCGTCGGGTTTCTTCAATCTTCTCTATAAGGTGATGAACCCTCTCTTCGCCCAACCGGCTCGCAACGGCGCGATCCCAACCGTTTTGGCGGCAGCGGGCGTCGAGGCGAAACGCGGTGCCTATTATGGTCCACAGTCTATGTCGGAGGCTCGCGGGCGTGTCAGCGATGCCGCCGTAGCGGATCATGCCCTTGATCAGGACGCATCAAGACAATTATGGGAAATGAGTGAGCAATTGGTGGGGCACAGCTTCCTGTCCTAGGGCGACTTTGTCCCAAGGATGTGTTTGACGGCGAGGACGGTAGCCCCGCTGGTCCAAACTACCCTATTATAAAGCGTCGAAAATTGGAGCGCGCGCCAGATGACCTCTCTTTCAACCTCTTTCACGCTCCCTTGCGGCGTTACCCTTGGGAACCGCATTGCCAAAGCAGCGATGACCGAGGGGTTGGCAGACCCCTACAGCCGGGCGACCGGTCGGTTGGCGACCCTTTACCAAACCTGGGCCAAGGGTGGCTCGGGCCTCCTCTTGACCGGGAACGTCATGATGGACCGGCGCTTTATGGAGGCGCCGGGCAATGTCGCCATCGATGGGCCCCAGGACGCCGACCAGATGAAAGCGCTCAGCGCTTGGGCCAAGGCGGCGACCGATGAGAACTGCCATATCTGGCCACAGCTGAGCCATGCGGGTCGCCAAGTGCCCAAAACGGTGTCGCCTGAACCTGTTGGGCCATCCGCCTCCACCTTAGCCATCCCAGGAGGGCAATTCGCGCCGTCCCGCGCGCTCACCGTGGCGGAGATCGAGGACATTATTGCGCGCTTCGCCAACGCTGCCCGTGTATCAAAGGAGGCAGGTTTTACGGGGGTGCAGATCCACGGCGCCCATGGTTACCTCCTATCGTCTTTCCTCAACCCGCGGGTTAATCAGCGTGACGATGAATGGGGTGGTAGCCTCGAGAACCGGGCGCGGCTTCTGATCAGAACAGTGCGCGCCGTTAGGGAGGCCGTGGGCCCAAGCTTTCCTGTGGCGGTGAAGCTCAATTCCTCGGACTTTCAAAAGGGTGGCTTTACCCTTGAGGAGTGCGTGGAGGTTGTCCGCTGGCTGAATGATGAGGGGCTTGATCTTCTTGAGATTTCTGGCGGGAACTATGAGCAACCCAAGCTTCTCGATATTGAGGGCCTAGAGCCTGCGGAGGAGGCACCAGGCCTCGGGGTCGCCACGGGGGAGAAAGACACCCGGCAGGAAAGCACCAAACAGCGTGAAGGGTACTTCCTGGCCTACGCCGAGGCGGTGCGAAAGGTGGCTCAGATGCCCCTCATGGTCACTGGCGGCTTCCGTTCCCGGGATGTGATGGAGGGGGCTCTCGCGGCGGGCACCCTCGACATGGTGGGCCTTGGCCGGCCTCTTTGCGTGGAACCCGATATTGTGGCGCGCCTTTTAGGGGGCGAGGTCACAACAGCACCCTCTTGGGAAAAATCCCTCCGTATGGGGCCGGGGCCGTTTGGACCCAACTCACCCCTTAAGACGGTGAGGGTCATTAACGCTTTCGGCGCCCAGACCTATTTCTATGTCAACATCGCCCGGATGGGGGACGGCCTAGCGCCCAAAAAACAGATGGCGCTGTTCCCCGCCTTTTTGGGGTATCAGTCCGGCGAGCAGAAAAAGGCGAAACGGCTGGTGCGGTAGGGGCTGCTGGGTTGCTTTTAGACCTGGCGCCAACTCGCCCATGAGGCAGGCTTTGGGCGGTTGCCTTGTTTCGGTCCAATATCTGATAGATAGTGATGTCGCGTGGGAGGATCCGTTATGATCATCGATAAACTCTATGCTTTCCTTGGGGCAGCGATAGCCATCAATATTAGCTTCTGTGCGGTGGCGAATGATGACCTATCCCTAACGATCTATAATGATGGTCAGGCATTGGTTATCGATGAAAGAACAATTCCGTTTTCGAACGGTCGAACCGTTGTTTCCTTGCCTGGGGTCTCATCCCAAATTAACGCGGCGAGTGTGGGGTTTCTGGCAGACAATATCCAAATCGTTGAGCAAAATTACGACTTCGATTTATTAAGCCCCCAGGCGCTTATGGAAAAGTCTGTGGGCGAAACGGTGACCCTTGTTTCCGTTAATCCGGGTACCGGCGAAGAAACGCGCCGTAAGGCGACGATCCTGGCGGTGAATGGCGGCGTTGTTATTGAAAGTGACGGTAAGATCGAAGTTCTGCGGGATGATGGTCTTCCCACCCGCGTTATCTTTGATGAGGTGCCAGAGAACCTCCGGGCGCAGCCCACCTTGTCCATCACGGTTGATAGTGAGGCGGCCAGTCGCCGCTCCGCGACCCTGCGATATCTAACCTCCGGCTTGAGTTGGTCAGCGGACTATGTGGCGGTCTTTGACGAGGCGGCGGGGGACATCGACCTTCAGGGCTGGGCGACGATGCGGAATACGACGGAAACGACGTTTAAGGAGGCGCGGCTTCGCTTGATCACCCGTGAAACTGGCTATGGCGGTCGCGACGGCGTTCGGCGTGCAGGCCGTGAGGCGACCGGTGAAGAGGTGTTGGGCGACAGTAAGCTGTACACCCTGCCGGGGTCGACAACCCTGGCCAGCCAGCAAACGAAACAAGTCAGTATCGTGAGCGCGACGGATGTAAAGGCGGCAAAGCGGTACGAGTATCGTAGCGGCTCTATGGCCAGCCAGAGGGAGCCGCAGAACGTGGATGTGCGCGTCGCGTTCTCTAACTCGAAGGCGGCAGGGCTCAATGCGGCGCTGCCCGCAGGCGTTGTGCGGGTCTATCAAAGGGATTCGAAGGGAGATGCGCTTTTCGTCGGCGAGGATCGAATAGGCCACGTGCCCGGTGGGTCGGACATTTCTATTAAGACCGGCGAAGCCTTTGACATCACCGTTCAGTCAACGCTTAGGGAGCAAACAAAACCCAACCGCCGAACAACGGATTGGGCGATGGACTATGTTGTCCGCAATGCGACCGATGGTGATGTTGAGGTGGTGCTTGAACAAAAGGTTCGCGGCGCGTGGCGCACTTTAGAGGTAAGGGATGAAAGCCTTCCTAGTCAGCGTACGGATGCCAATACCCTTCAATGGCGTGTCCCGGTCCCAGCGGAAGGGGAGACGACCTTGTCCTTCACCGTAAGAGCCGTTCGGTTCAGATAGGGCGCCCTTGACGATGCTCGTCGCGCTTCTTTCTCTCCTGCAGGGGGCTATTGTTGCCTCCGAAGAACCGACCAGTCGCTCGGTCGCGATTTACAATGATATCGCCTTTGTCCGTGAGGAGCGGATTGTTGAGGTGCCAGCGGGCTCGTCAACCATTGTCTTTAAAGGTGTTAGTGACGCTCTTATTCCGCAAACGGTGGTTTTGCAGTCATTTGAAGGGGTGACCCTTGAACGTAATTTCGACTCGGATCTCCTGTCGCCAAAAACTTTATTCTCGTCGTCTGTTGGGGAGAGGGTGTTGGTCAGTAGACTATCGCCCGGGGGTGCTCAGCAACAACAGACTGTCACTGTTGTCTCGGCCCATCGGGGGCTGGTGGTCAAAACGGACGAGGGGCTGGAGGCTCTGGATTGTAGTGGCCTGCCCGAGGGCGTCGCCCTGCCTCGGCGACCAGCGGGCTTGGTCTCAAGGCCGCAGCTCTCCATTCAAGTCCAGGCAGACAAGGCGGGGGAGAAGCGCTTGTCCATCGGCTATCTCATCGCCGGTCTGACCTGGAATGCTGATTATGGCCTTACGTTAAATGAAGAGGAGACAAGCGCCCATCTCTTTGGGTGGCTAACGATGGAAAATGAGACCAATACCGCCTTTGCTAAAAGTCCGGTGGTGGTCATTGCGGGCCGTCCGGCAATTGACGATGAGACCGTGCGGGTAGGTCCCAGACGGACCAGTTTCCAGGAGCGGTTTCCGACCTTTTGTTGGCCTCAGGGAAAGACGTCTGGCCCGTTCCGGATGCGGCGCGTCCTTCCTTATCAAGCGCCGCCGGTGCCAACGCTTGAACCTGTCATGATGCTGGCGGAGTCAGCGTCGATGCGTTACCAGGATACCGCTGTATCGACGGCGAAGCTGGCGGCGCAGGAAAATTTTGCCGACTACAAATTATTTCGGGCGCCAGAAGCGGTGTCATTAAATCCTTATCAGACCAAACAACTCGCCTTTCTCGATGTGGCTGAGGTAAAGGTAGAGAAGGTCTATGGCTTTGAGTTGGGGGCGCCCCAGGGCTGGCCCAATGGCGCAACCGAACAGCGAAAAGCGGTTGTCCGGTATGACATCGATAACAGCCGTGAGGGCGCCTTGGCCCGCGCCTTGCCAGAAGGAACGATCCGCGTCTTCGCACCGTCGAAAGAAGACGGCCCCCTGTTCTATGGCGAGGATCAGGTCGACAATTTGGCGGTGGACCTTCCCGTTGAAGTCAGAACGGGCCCCAGCGCTGCGGTGTTGATGGACTTGACGAGTTCTATCGCCGCTGTCCGTGACGAGGTCCGGACATCGGGAGAGACGACATACAATCTCACCGCGACGCTCACGAATGCCGCAAGCCGTGAGGCTGTCGCTGAAATGAGTATGGAAGAAGCGTTCAAGGCCTATATCAACCAGGCGGGACGCGTTGTTGTGGTGGAGATTCTGTCGGAAAGCCATCCGCGGATGCCCAATAAGCCTTTCCCCACCTGGCGCGTGGCGATTCCTGCCGAGGGAATAGCGAGCCGAAGCTGGCAGGTTCGCGTCTTGTGGAGTGATCGTGGAAACTAAAGGGCGACGTCTCTTGTCTTTCACCACGGGTGCGGCTGCCCTATATGCGTTGCGATGACAAAGACCCCGATCACCGACCGCATTGCGGCCAATCTCGACCTTGGGTTGCCCAAGGGCGCGCGGGTCGATGTGGCCAAGTCCTGCGGGGTGGATAGCTCCGTAACGGCCGCGCTGGTCGCCCGGGCGGGCTATGATGCGGTGGGCATCACCTTGCAGCTTTATGACCATGGGGTGGCCATCCAAAAGAAAGGGGCCTGCTGCGCGGGCCAAGACATTCACGATGCGCGCCGGGTGTCCGAGGATCTGGGCATCCCGCACTATGTGCTCGACTATGAGGACCGCTTTGGCGAGGCGGTGATGGAGGACTTTGCTGACACCTATTTGGCGGGCGCGACGCCCATACCATGCGTGCGGTGTAATCAGCGGGTGAAGTTCAAGGACCTGTTGCAAACCTCCCGCGACTTAGGTGCCGAGGCGATGGCCACCGGTCATTATATTCGCCGTACGGACGATAGAGAGGGCCTTGCTCTGCGCCGGGCCGCCGATGCGGGGAAGGATCAAAGCTACTTCCTGTTCGCCACCACGCCGGAACAGTTGAGCTTTCTGCGCTTTCCCTTAGGTGATTTGCCCAAAGAGGTGACGCGGCAAATGGCGACAGAGTTGGGGCTCGTGGTCGCCGACAAACCAGATAGCCAGGACATTTGCTTTGTCCCGGAGGGGAAATACTCCTCCGTCGTGGAACGATTACGTCCAGGTGCCTCTGTGCCGGGGGAGATCGTCCATGTGGATGGCACCGTCCTTGGGCGCCATCAGGGCGTTATTCATTATACGGTGGGACAGCGCCGTGGCCTTGGCATCGGGGGCGGCGACCCGTTGTTTGTGGTGCGCCTCGACGCTGATAGGCACCAGGTGGTTGTCGGCCCGCGGGAAGCCTTGATGGTCCAAGACATTCGGATTGATGAGGTCAACTGGTTGGGTGCTGAGCCTCTGTCTTCCACCCCTGTAAAGGTGGGCGTTAAAGTGCGCTCAACCCGCCCGCCTGTGCCCGCAACCATTGAGGTACGGAACACCGGCACCTGGGTGGTGCTCGACGACCCGCAAGAAGGGGTCGCGCCAGGGCAGGCTTGCGTCTTTTACGCAGCCGGTGAGGGAGACACCCGCGTCCTTGGCGGCGGCTGGGTTAAGCAGACTCTCGCGGCGTCAGTGAACGGTCAAGACGCGGCGTAGCGGGGTCTGCCGGGGCGCTTTCTCATCGGCGCCAACCCTTCAATATTGGTTGATCAAGGAGACTATCCATTCATAGATATACGGCGAAAAAGCATTCGCATAAAGAATGGTCAACATAATGATAATTGCCACCCGTTTCCCCCGTTTGCTTACCTCGGCAGATGCTGGAGGAATGGGCGGGTTTGCGAGGGTGGCGAACAGCGAAATCGAGTAGATAACGGCTCCAAACTGGGCCGCCGATAAACCGATCCACAGCCCTGAGATGGTGTCTCGTACCCCGAAGGGGTTAGCGACCCTAACAACAGAGAAAGTCAGGAGGATTAGAAAGAAAGGAGTGATATATTTTTTGGCGTGCGCAACTGTATGGGCTTGGTTCTTGGGCTTTGCCCACACGGCGCGGAAATAGTCGCGTACCGACTGTTGTTTGACCTTTTCTTGCGCCATCATCCCCCCATCCGCGCGATGCGCTAAGCGGGGACAGCAAAGAACAATTCATGAACAAAGTCAATGGGAGGCGCTGTGTTTTTATGCCGAGCTTCCTACCTAAGGTGCCGAGCGAATAAGGGGAATCCGGTTATTCGCTAAATCGGCGCGACCAACAAAGACTTTAGAGCGGAATGCGGATGCCGTTTTTAAGGCAGTTTGCTCTAAGTGTCGCGAGTAAACCGATACTGGCTACGAGCGAGGGCACCCGGCCAGTCTCCCTACTGACAAACGCCCTTATTGGTGCCGTTCTCATAGCCAACACAGAAGCCTAAAATATCCCGGCCATTGGGGCAGGCGCAGGTGCCGCTGCTGCAGTGATTATTGTGGTGGCAGTAATTGCCAGCTGGCCCGGTACGGTCTTTAGGGGCACAGAACCGCTTGTCGGCGCAATTCTCCGATACGCACTGCGCATTCAGGGTGCAATGTGACCCATCGGCCTTATAGTGCGGCGCCCGATTGCAGGGC
>CALFRH010000496.1 GCA_937919225.1 uncultured Parvularcula sp. | reverse complement strand
CCGGTCGTCGAAATCATTCCCTGCCCGGAGGTTCACAAGCTCGTAACTTGGGACAAAGCGATTTGAGATCTCTTAGTCTCCAGACGCCCCTTCAAAGAAGCGTGTCCCGCGCTCGGTATTCTCAACGTCACCAAACTGGTCGGCTTTATAGATATACTCCGCGCGGATGTACCCTTCGCGACCATTGCCGAGATCACGTTCATATTGCGCGCCGAGGTTGACGGAGTAGCGCGGAGAAAACGGGATTCGATTGCCGGTGGCGTCAAATGGTGTTCCGCCTGCTGAGAGGGCATTGTCGAACGTGCCGAACTCAGCCTCTAGATACCCAAGGCCAACATCAACTGAAAAGTCGTCTGTGATTTGGGCAACCGACTCAATCTCTACACCGTAGTTCTCCGCCTCAGCCGCATTCAGGATAGCGCTTGCAATAGCGTTAGGGTCCCGGGCGCTGACTTGGAGGTCGGACCAATCCGTAAAGAAAGCAGCCGCATTGGTCCGGAGGCGACCGTCAAAAGCTGTGAACTTGGTACCGATCTCATAGGCCCACGCACTCTCCTCGTCGAACTCGAATTGACCCAATGAGATTGCTCTTACGCCTCCTGGTTTATAAGCCTGCTTGACTGAGGCGTAGGCGGTCAGGTCGGTCGTTGGCTCGTAGGTCAGCACAAAGCTTGTAGAGAAATCAGAAAAATCGGACCGAGCGGTCGGCAATTGTACTTCCTCTGTAAACTGGCTAGCCGTTGCGTTGCTGTTCGAAATCCGATCATTTGTATACCGACCACCAATGCCAAAGGTTAAGGTGTCAGTTAAAGGCCATTCGACGTTCCCGAAAAGAGCGATGGTTTTGGTTTCATTGACCGGTAGGCCACGGGTGAAAACACCTTCTTCGATCCCTGAGAGGGCAAACAACGAGAAGTAAGCGCCGTCGTCAGAGATGAGCTGGAGGCTATCTCCTTCGATTTTGTCTTCGGCATATAAGAATCCGATTGTGTACAACCCTTTGGATACGGGCCCGTTAAGCCGGATCTCATGGCTAAAGCTCCGTAACTCGCTTTCGAGAATTGCCTGAACCAAGCTGAATGATGATTGATCCCCGTCGAATGCCTCAAAATAGTCGGAGTCAATGTAACCCGTCACAGAGGTGAGGGTGTGTTCGCCAAAATCAACAATATTCCGCAAGGTGAATAAAAGTGTTTCATTCAAAGAATTTGTAGAGAAGTCGGTGGCGATTGTGTCTGTGTTATTGGGGAGGAACCCAGTCTCGTTAACTGGAATCGGTGATAGATCGACCAGGGGGTTGGCAACGATTGTGTTGACAAGATCAACGTAACCGTCGGCTTGAATTTCAAGGAACCGGCCATTTGGAACGGTGCTATTCGCACCCTGTTCGTAATTGACATAAGAGATGCCTGCGTCAATCGTCCAATTGTCATCAGGCATAAAGCGCAAGCCTAGCCGCGCGCCATAGTCCTCGCGGTCGTTTCCGCGTCCTGATGGGCCCACATTATCAATAAAGCCGTCATCTGCTTGGTAGTAACCCGTGGCTCGGATAGCGGCTCTGTCGCTTAAAGGGATATTCAACGACGAGCGGAAGAGGTGATGATCAAAGCTACCATATTCGGCTGTTGCTTCACCACTAAACCCATCTGTGGACGGTTTTTTGGTGGTGATGTTTAGGGCGCCACCCAAGGTATTGCGCCCAAAGAAGGTGCCCTGGGGCCCGCGCAAGACTTCGATACGTTCAACATCAAACAGATTGATGTCAAATGTGCGTGTACTGGATGAGGGAGCGACATTGAACTCGTCAATATAAAAGCCGGTTGTGTTAATGTCGACGCCAAGGTTGGTGATCCCCCGAATCCCGATCTGTGCCCGGTTTCGGTTGCCGCCCTCGATAAAGCCAACATTTGGCGTTTTCAGAAGATAATCTTGCAACTCATCAATGCGCTGAATTTCGATAGCGGCTTCATCGAAAACGGTGATGGCAATGGGCACGTCCTGTAGGGACTGTTCCCGCTTTTGCGCAGTCACGACGATGCGGTCCAGTTCGCTATCGTCAAAGCCTTCTTGTGCGATGGCTGTGGAAGGGTGGTAGGCGAGCGTGGCAACCGCAGTGAGGCAAGCGCCGCTCTTAAGGAAAGCTCTTGTTGGCATGGTTTATCCTCCCATTTGGTATGCCATAGAAATTATAGCATACCATTTGATGCGTCGAGTATCCCAACGGGTTGAAGAGAGTGTTAACTCGTAATTCTCGGTGTTGTTGCCGTAATGTCGCATTCCAGCCAGCTCAATACACACGTTTGAGGGTCGTCGACTCGCCGTTAGGTGAGCGAACATAAAGGTGCAGAAACGAAATTGAGGTTAAGGCTCTACACCTTTACGCTGTCGGGAGAGGTCTCGGCCCTCGATTCAATGCACCGTTCCACGAAGATGTGAACCTTCATAAAGAAGAGAATTCCGGTGATGGCGGTGGCGAGTGAGATGATATAAAATGGACCCCAGCCCACGATGGCGATTAACGGTCCGGCAATAGCCGCACCAATGGAGTAGCCGACAAACTCTGCACTTGCTTGAAACGTGAAGTCTGTGCCGGCTTGCGCCCGGGAGGCCCAGCGAAACCGGGCTGCCATTACTAAAACTTGGGTGGGAGTGGCCAACATGCCAAGGCAGCCCAGCGAAATAATGGCGACCACGAAGGATTTTTCTTGTGTGAATGCCAGAAAGATCCAAGGAACATAGGCCAGCACCATCATCGCAAGGCAGAAGCGCGCGGCTTGCATGGTCGCAAACCGGCGGAGGAGGCGTGCTGATATAAGGGCGCCCATGATTGAGCCGCCGGCAGCGCCGATTCCGATCATGATGCCGATCTCTGTGAGGGTGAAGCCCATATCGACCAACATCACCGGCAGCGTTGTTTGAACCAGCTTCAGGCTGGCGGCCATAAAGATAATGAGGCCGATAAGGGCGCCCGTCTCTTTGCGCCCTATAAAGTCCTTGAAGGGATGAATGAAAGAGGCGAAAAACCTCCTTGGGCTATGCCTCATCAGGGTGAAGCTGGCGACGTTCCCCTCTTCAAACCGCTTATTCAGTTCAGCAGGGCGAGGCGCCTCCTTGCGGAGAAGTACCGGAAGCGTAAGAGCGGCAAAGAAAACAGCCGCTGTTGGCATCGTGTAGCCCCAGCCGAGCCGGTCATAAATGCTCATTAGTCCAATCGCGATCGCAACGGCGGAGGCGGAGCGGCCAAGCTCAATATAAGCGGAGCCGATGCTACGATCGCTCGGTCTAATATTTTCGACAGTGTAGGCATCGGCGGCCACCTGTTGGGTGGCCTTCACCAAACTCGCAATCGCGAACATAATGATACGACGGGGCAGGGTCTCCGGCGTCGGGTCGACAATAGTGATGATAAGGTAAACAAAGACGGCGAGCACCGTACACGGCAGTATCCAGGTCTTGCGGTGGCCGAGGCGCTCGCTACCATTATGGTCCACAAGGGGTGACCAAGCCCACCGAAACCAAAAGGGGATCAAGATCAGAGAGAGGCCTGACAGCTGGGTGAGATCCAGACCGTTCTTCCGCAAAATCGCAGGCAGATAGGTGAGGGATAGGTCGATCGGAAACTTATGGGCCATCATCAAGCAGGCGATGGCAATAAGGGCAGCATGATCCGGCGGTAGCGCTTTATCCGTGGTGCTTTTCTTCATCGGGGAGAGCCGACCTTTCTTTGGTGTCCCGCCGTCGGTCTCATTGACGTCCCATCAGCGATAAAATAGTATGCCATGAAAAATATAGTATGCGCAATCGGAGAAATGCCCGTGAGCGCACACATTAACCTGGATAGAAACATGATCCGTAATCTCGAAATTATTGAACGCGCCGAAATACTGGGCGGCATGACCTTTGGTGACAGGGGACCCTATGAAAAAATCAGGGGTTTTGTCGAATTTGAATTTGATCCGTCCTCGCCAGCGAACAAGCCTATTGTCGATCTTGATAAGGTTCCTGTGAATGAGCGGGGCATGGTCACGGCACGGTCCAATATTTACGTGATGCAGCCCGTGAACCCTGAGGACCGTGCGAACGTCGCCATTTTTGAGGTGGTTAACCGCGGCAACAAAACACTCTTTAATAAGCTTAATCGCTGGACGCCTAGCAAAGAGGATGTTGAACGGAATCAGCGTGGGGGTAAGCGGGGAGGGATCCCTCTTGAGGTTGGCTCAATGCCCCATGATCCGGACACGCCAGACTTGTTTGGTGATTTCTGGCTGATGCGCCAGGGCTACACAATTATTTGGGTCGGGTGGGAAGCCGATATGGTGCCCAGCGAACAATACATGTATCTTGAGGCGCCAACCGCGCCGGGCGTGACCGGCATTGTGCGAAACCTGTCTTTGGTCACGATGCCGACAAAAACCATTCCTATTGGTCTTTGGGGTCACCGGCCTTATGAACCAGCGGACCCTGATGATCCATCGCTCACCCTTGTCCGCCAACAGCCCAACACGATTAATGGCGACGAGGAGCAAGAGGTTATCCCGCGGGACCAATGGACCTTCGCCCGGGAGGAGGATGGGAAGGTGATTCCCGATCCGACTTATATTTATAAGGCCGACGGGTTCACTGGCGGTGTCTATCGTCTAGTCTATGAAGCGAAGGATCCGATTATTCTGGGGCTGGGTTTCGCCGCCATCCGGGATACGGCGTCATATGCGAAATATTCTCCTGATTGTCCGTTCCCGGTAGACCTCGCTATTACGATTGGTCGCTCCCATACCGGCCGCTATCAGCTCGATTATCTTTTTACCGGGATCAATACCGATGAAGAGGGGCGTAAGGCACTTGATGGGATGATTCCCCACACAGGCGGGGCAGGGCGCGGCAGTTTTAATGTCCGCTTTGGTCAGCCAACGACCGGATGTAACCATTTTGCGGCAACGCTCTATCCGGTGGATATGTTCCCGTTCACCGCTGAGGTGCAGACCGACCCGCACACGGGACGACGGGCTGGCCTATATGACAGGACAAAGAATAAAGACCATTTGCCAAAAGTCTTTCACGTCAATACGGGGTGGGAGTATTGGGCCCGAGCGAATTCACTGCTGCATACCTCCATTGACGGACAGCATGATGTTCCTGAGGCGGATCATGAAAGGCATTACGTCTTCTCCGGTACGCAGCATTCGGTGGAGATGACCCCTTTCCCCCCTAATGAAGATACGCTTCTCCCAGATACACTGACCTATCGGGGGAATTTCCAAGACTACCATTTTGCGTTGCGGGCTCTTGTGGTGCGTTTAACGGAATGGATCAGGGACGGCAAATCCCCCCCGCCTAGCCAGGTTCCAACCCATGCTGACAAATCGATAGTTCATCCAAAAGGCCTTGAATTTCCTCCCATCAAGAACTTCGGTGAGCCGGGTGAGGTAGCCTTTTATGAGCCATGGGTGCTAGATTATGGCCCGCGCTTCTATGAGGAGGGGATCATAGATCACGAGCCTCCGCAGCGGACCGGAAAGTCCTATCCTGCCGCTGTTTCCACTGTCGATGCGTTTGGGAATGAGGTCGCGGGGATTCGGACTCTAGAGATGCGGAGCCCCATCGCGACTTACACCCCTTGGCGGCGTTGGGATTATCCCAACAGCTTCACAGCGATGACAGATTATTTCACCGGTGCCGTTATTCCTTTCCCCAGAACGGCTGAGGAGAAGGCACAGTTTGACGATCCACGGCCTGCTCTTGATGAGCTTTATGCTGACAAAGGCGCATTCCTAGCTGACGTGCGGAAAAGCGCTCATACCATGATGGAAGAGGGCTTCCTCCTAGAAGAGGACATTGACGGGAATGTGGATCTTCAAGCCCAGATCTGGGATTGGATCATGGGGCGCCCCTAGAGTGTTTGGGGCGTAACCCTAACTAGCTGTGCGACGGGTACTGATAAGAGTGGTAATGTTGCTACTCACGATTTCGAAGTGATTGCGCATGAGTTTGTACGCTTTCTCTTCGTCATCTTCCTGTACCGCTTGTAAGATATTTTCGTGTTCTTTGCGCGATTTCTCCAGGCGCCCATCCTGGGCCGCTTGTTGAGCGCGGTAGAACAGAACTTTCGAGGCCAGATGTTTAGCGACGTCAATCAAGGCACTGTTATGACATCCCCTGATGAGACGTTCATGAAACTGAAGGTTAAGATTGCTGATCGCTAGAATGTCTTGGGGGGCATTCTGCATTGTGGCGCAAAAGCGTTCGTGAATTTCTGCGAGGTCGGCCCGCTCCACTGGTGTCATCCGCCGTACCGACAGACGTGTGCAGGTCGCTTCTACCTCAGCCAAGGCCTCAAGATGTTCAAGAATTCTGTCCAATGGCATTTCGGCGACGCGCGCCCGCTTGCGGGGTTGCTGTTCGACAACGCCCGCCGCCGCCAGCATCCGGAGGGCCTCACGGATTGGCGTCCGGGAAACACCATAGCGATCCGCAAGGGCCTGCTCATTTAGGCCGTCGCCCGGTTGGAACTCTCCGGACATGATGATCTGTTGGATCTCGCCTGCTATTTTGGCTGCTTGGGTGCCGCGTTCATCAGTTTGCTGGTTCATCAATTTTCCACAAGGCTGCAGTGTTTTTAGGGCTCATATCCCTAGACGGTGCACCATGTTGATAGATTGAGTGGTCGGTGCAGCCCCTCTCTATTCTCTGCATGTGATTCTTCGCCCAAAGGCATCATAAAATAGCATGCGCATCCCTGAAAAGGCAATCTCTTCAAACTTAAAGTGCGACCGAAGCTATCGATGCTAATAATAATCGTTATGCGGATGGATGTTTCAGGATGCCTGTCGTCCACGAGGGAATGGGCCGCTTGTGCCCGAGTTGGCAGGTTCGTTCGAAAAAAATGGGTGCCCTTCAGTGTCTACGGATGAGGGGGGAATGCTTCTGATCGGCGCTATGAACGGGTATTTTCGCATTGCGATTATATGAATAGTATGCTATTTCGGCATTGAATTTTCGCACTTGCCCCTAACCGCACGTCCTGCGTCGTGCTGTGGGTGTGTCGCTGGAGGAAAAATCAATGGCGAATTCAGCAGCCCTAAACGCTCTTATGAGTGACACGCCATCGACTGATGGTCTGCCTATCATTACTACCGATGGGGCTAAGGGTATTATCACTTTCAATCGGCCTGATGTCCGTAACCGGATTTGTCCTGAAGACATTGAGGCGGTTATGAATGCTCTTGATCGCTTCGAGGCGGATCCTGATATTCGGGTGGTTATTTTTACCGGACGCGGAAAAGTCTTCAGCTCCGGTTTCAACCTTAATGTCTTCTACGAAAATTTTGTTGCGAAAGAGCAAGAGCGAGAGGTGCGCGCGGAGGATAACTTCTTCGGTGAGTTCACGAGCCGGGTTGAGAATGTTCGTTTGCCGACAATTCTTGCTGCTAATGGATCGGTCTATGGTGGCGCAACAGACGTGGCGCTCGCTTGTGATTTCCGTTTCGCGGTGGAGGAGGTAGAGGCCTTCTTGCCCGCTAGCCGGTTGGGGATCCATTTTTATGATCGAGGCCTTGAACGCTATATTGCTCGCTTAGGCTTGGCGGCGGCAAAGCGGAGCTGCCTTACCTCAGAGACCCTGAATACAGAAGACCTTCTACGCTGCGGGTTCTTTGATGCCGTTATGCCTGAGGAAGAGATGTGGACGCGTGTTCATCAACTGGCAGATAAAATTGCTTTGCAGGCGCCGCTTGCGGTTGAAGGCATGAAGCGGGCGATGAACCAGATTTCTTATAATGAACTCGATAAAGAGAAAACTCAGGAAGCTTTCCTTCAATGTCTAAACTCTGATGACTTCAAGGAAGGTGTCAGAGCCTGGTTTGAAAAAAGAAGACCACAGTTTCAAGGAAAATAGTCTGAGGGAAGAGTGTCATTATGGCAGATGGAAATGAACCTTTAGGGCGTACGGGCGCTCTTTCTGGGTACCGTATCCTTGATTTGACCCGGGTCCGCGCTGGTCCGACAGCATGCCGCCATTTCGCTGATTGGGGGGCGGATGTTATTCGCATTGAGGCGCCTGAGGGCATGGCTGACGACCCTTTGGGAGCGTTAAGGACAAATTTTGACTTCCAGAACCTGCATCGCAATAAAAGGTCGATTACGCTCAATCTACGGGAGCAGGACGGGCTATCGCTCTTCTATAAACTTGTAGAGACCGCGGATGTTTTCATCGAAAACGCTCGGCCGGACGTCAAAAATCGACTGAAGATTGACTATGATACGTTGCGGGACATCAATCCGCGGCTTGTTTACGCGAGTATCTCTGGGTTTGGTCAGGATGGTCCTTATGCTAATCGACCTGGTTATGATCAAATCGCCCAAGGCATGGGCGGATTGATGAGTGTCACCGGTGAGCCGGGGCAAATCCCGTTGCGGACTGGTACCGCGATAGCGGATCTATGTGGTGGCCACTTTGCCGCGATGGCTATCATGACGGCACTGTTGGAGCGGGAGAAGTCTGGGAGGGGCAATTTGTGAGCACTTCTCTCCTACAGGCACAGATTGCGATGATGGATTTTCAGGCATCACGGTATCTTATTACTGGTGTTGTGCCTGAACAGGCGGGTAATGATCACCCTTACCTTACGCCCATGGGGGTCTTTCCGACATCAGACGGATTTATCAATATCGCTGTTGCCACGGAAGGTCAGTGGAAAGCTCTTTGCCAGGTGTTGGACTCCCAAGAACTTGAAAGCGATGAACGCTTTAATTCCATTATGGGCCGCATCGGTCACCGTAAGGAATGTAATGAAGCAGTCATCGCTCTCACCAAGACGCGGGAATCAGCGCCCCTTATCCAGGCGTTAAACGATGCATCTGTCCCATCTGGACCGGTTTATAATATGGAACAGGTGTTCGATGATCCGCAGGTGCAGCATCTGGGCATAGCTGTACCAGTGGAGCATCCGGAACTGGGTCCTATCAAAGTGGTTTCGCAGCCCTTTGACATGAGCCGTACACCACTTGATCCGTTTACCCCAACACCGGGCCGAGGCGAACATTCGACGGATATTCTCCAAGAACTTGGATATGATGCGGGCGCGATTAGTGACCTTCAGTCGCGTAACGTGATTTGACCGGCGCGCGCGGGTTGGAAAGTGAAAGTTGCTAGAAGGCAGGGTATTTGTGTTGGTGAAGATGATGATTGCTCGATTTCCTAAGGATGTTATTCGTCGTTGTTTCCTAGCGTCATGCTTCATTGTGGCAGGGGCACTCTGCCTGAACTTGGTGTCCGCCCACGCGGCGGATGGCTCAGGCCGTCCAGATAGCCTTTATCGCTATACGCCTTACACGCCTATTGTCAGGCCTTTGACAATGGAAAAGGTTGTTTTTAGCAATGATGAAGGCGAGGAAGTTGTCGGTGAGCAAGGAACCCTTGAAGTTCCCGAAGTGCGAGGCGTAGAGGGGACGCGCACGATCAGCATCGCTTTCGTTCGTATCCGAGCGCGCACAGATAATCCCGCTCCGCCCATTGTGTTGCTCCATGGTGGACCGTCCCAGGACGGTATTATTCAATCGCGTTCTAAGCGGCTGAACATCTTGACGGAGATGCAAGATGTCGGCGACCTTATCTTAGTTGATGGTCGTGGTCTGGGTCTGTCGACGCCAACTCTAAAATGTCCAATCGATGTGCCGCGCTTTACAGTTGATTTTCAGCAAATGAAACAGCTCTACACGGATGAGGGGCGTCAATGCTGGGAGAAATTTCAAAGTGAAGGGGTGGCGCTTGACGGATACAATCCGATTGCGTTGGCTGACGACGTTGCTGACCTTATGGTTTCGTTGGGGTATGAGACGTTTTCTGTCACAGGAAACAGCTACGGCGCCTATTGGAGCATGGCTCTTGCCAAGCGTCATCCAGCGCTTATCCACCGCATGGCGATCAGTGGTATCTTTGGGATTGATGGATCGACAAAGCTGCCCACCGACGCGCAGCAGGCATTCGATAATTTGATAGGTCACCTCGAAGGGACACCCGCAGCTCGGTCTTTATTTGGTAGAAAAGGGCTGCGGCGTGCTTATGAGCGTGTGATGGAGCGTTTGGAGGCGCACCCGGTCGAAGTCACAATCAAGGTTGATGGCCAACCGCAGCCGTTCATCTTTGATAGCCACACGGTATCCCGGATATTTTACTTTGCAGAAGCGACACATCATCGGGAAGGGGCTAAAATACTTCCCTTGCTGATTTACGCACTTGATAAGAAGGCGTATGCGGGCGTCGCGACGCTTCTCGCGAACCGTTTTGAGGCGGCCATGGAAGAGGCGCCGCTTTACTTCGGTTTGTCATCTGTCAGTATAATTTGTAATCAAGTCACGAGCGCCGGGTTTGATGCACGATTTGCCGAGGAACGTGAGCGTCCTGCAAGTGAGTTTTGGGTGGGGCAGCTCATAAAGTTTCGTAACGCGGCGTATGCCTGTGAGGAGGTCGGTTTTCCTCGCATTAGCACTCAGTGGGCTGATCCCTTCCAAAGCGATGTCCCCGTGTTTGCAATGATTGGATCCTTTGACGGCAATACTCCGCCGGCGGGCGCGCGTCGATCCCTGTCCAATTTCAAAACAGTGAAGACTGTTGTTGTGGAGGGGGGAGGTCACCGGCATCGTGAAATAGAGCAAGAATGGCCGGCGCTTGGCGACTTTCGAAAGCGCTTTTTGGCGGGCGACCCGCTGGACGACCTGCCCGAGACCGTGGAGCTTCAGCCAATCGACGCTGCTGTCATACCCTGGTATGCTCGATTATTATTTAATCTCGGATTGGGTGATGTCATCCTTAAGCGGATGTAAGAAGAAGCCTGGTCCCTTACCTTCTACGAACGCGTAAGGTGTTCATCGAATACATTGTGATGATCTTAAAGGGAATAAACGATGCCAAGTTGGATACCGAAAGCGTTGATAGCTGCGGCCTTACTCATTGCTGTGGGGGCGCTATTTGCTTTTTTGGGATTTCGCGCAGGGTCGGCTCAGCTTTCTACTGGCATATCAGCAGCGGATATGGCGCAAGTTGGCGCGCGAATTAAACTTGCAACGGCTTATACTGGCCCGCGGGTGAACCCCGTTTGGCTCCCAGATGGGGATCGTTTTGTATATAATGCAGCGGAGAAGGGGGGGCTGGAGCTTACTCTGATGGACCCTCGTTCGGGTGAGTCGTCAGCATTTCTTCGGTCATCACGCCTAAGGTCGGCGTTGGCTGAACTTTTAGGGCAGTCTATTTCTGGCAAAAAGGAAATTGTGAAGTCCTTTTCCTTCGTTAGCGATAGTGTGATCGAATTTGTCTATGAAGGCCGCTTAATTCAGTATGATGTGAAAACTGAAAAGGCGCGCTTTGTTTCACCTTCAACAATAGAAGGTGAAGATCCTCTCGTTGAAAAAGTTGTCGAGGAGAGCTTTCCGCAAGTCTGGGCTGATCAAAAAGAGCGACTATCCCCAGACGGTGGATTGGTCTTGAGTTTCGATGACGAGAATCTTTTTCTTCGCGGAGCAGATCGTCAGAAAGTTATTATTACATCCAACGGACCAGATGGTGTCAATTGGAATTTAAATGACAGCTATTGGTCGCCCGATAGTCATCATATCGTCATTACAAAAACAGATACCACTAATATCGATAAGACAGCCGTCGTGAACTGGAAAGGTATGACAGAGCCGGTTGAATATCTGCCTTATCCTACGGTGGTGGGCGAGTTAGTGCAATTTGAGTCTCTTCTATATAATGCCGAAACGAACCAGATACGAACTATCAAGTTTCCGAAAGAGCACTACATAAAGCCTGTTCAATGGTTGCCAGACGGCTCTGCCTTTGTATTTATCTCACTTAGTCGTGACACCCAAACGATCAAAGTCCTTCTTTGGTCGGTGGAAACGGGTGAGCTTCACACCGTCTTCACAGAAGATAGTGAGACATATATCATCTATCCACCGAATTTGATGTTCCGACTTGGAAGCAGCCCACAATCGGCATTTCTATTCCTTGATGACAGCGAGCACTTTTTGTGGATTTCAGAACGGTCTGGGTTCCGGCAAATTTATTTGTACCATATCGAGCAGGGGTTGGTGAGGGAACTGACGGACCATCCTTTCGATGTCATGACTGTTGATGGCTTTAATAAATCGACCGGAGATGTGATTTATACGGCGCAATCTAACCCAGATCGACCTCATGATATTCACGTGCATTCGGTAAATTGGCGTGGTGGGGAGAATAAGACGCTTAGTGATGCCGATGGTCAGCATGAGGTGAAGGTATCACCTTCGGGCCAATTTTACGTTGATAAATATTCAACGACTGACCATCCCCCAATTGTGGAGTTACGGTCGGCGGAAGGCGAGCTTGTTGATACCCTCAGTGTGGGCAAGCGTCCGATAGGCGCCGATCTTATCGCACCGACGCCAGAGCATTTTTCAGCCCTTGCTGCTGATGGAAAGACCACTATCCACGGGGTTATTTTTAAGCCGTCGGATTTCGATCCAAACAAAAAGTACCCTGTGATCGATGGTATTTACGGTGGCGGGTTCATCAAAAATGTTCCCTATAAGTTTGATTCGCCGCACCCTTTCTTTGGTCGGAATATGGCCGAGCTAGGGTTTGTGGTGGTTGCGGTTGATGCCCGCGGAACCCCGGGGAGAGGACGCGACTTCAAACATGTCGCGCGGGAGCAATTTGGTCAGTTCGAGATTGCGGATCATGTGGCAGCAATTAAGTCAGCCGCAAAAGATAGACCATGGATGGATCTGGATCGTGTGGGGATTGTGGGGCATTCTTATGGTGGCTACTTTGCGACGCGCGGCTTGCTACAGGCACCAGATTTTTTCAAAGTCGGCGTCGCTTCGGGCGTGCCGCAAATGGATGAAGATAGTTCTTCAGTTGCGTTTGAAGCTTTTTCGGGGCCGATTGTGGCGGGTGATCCAAAGATCCAGCAGTTTGACAATAACGCGCTGGCAAGCGCGCTGAAGGGTCACTTGCTAATCGTTATACAGACGAGTGATGTTAATACACCAATGCACGGCCCTGTGAAACTGATCGATTCGCTGACCGCCGCTAATAAGCCTTATGATTTGATGCTCCTACCGGGGGCCAATCACGCGTTTAATGGGTCGAACCATCGTCGTTACTTTTACGAGCGGGTGGGGGCTTATTTCCAAGAGCATCTCGGTGGCCCTCTTTAGCGTGTGCGGCGCTTAATTGGTTGCAGTTACTGCTTGGCGCAATGGTAGAAAATTATAGTGCTATGCATACAGCTGATGTTGAATGTAGCTGAACCATGGCGAGTCGTAGGAGGTGATCAGGCAATGATTGTAGCACTTGCCCAGTATTTGCGAGGATTTTCGTCTGCAGCGGTTCGTGTTCCTTTTGAATCGCGAAGCCGCTGTAGGTTATTCTTTCGTCGCGCATCTTATACGCACGATCGGAACCGCTTATCCGCGATGCGCTCTAGTTTGGCCATGGCTAGCTGCATCATATTGACGGTGTTGGGGTTTTGGCTGTCGTCCGCCCGGGCAAATGATGGATATACAGTCGAAGAGCTTTTGTCTGTACCGGACGTTCAAGGATATGTGTTTAATGACCTAGGGGATGCTGCTTGGATGGAACGCGTCAGTGCCTCAACCCATCTCTATGTTGCGCGTGCACCGGCTTATCAGGCCGAGAAACTCATCTCTTACACCAAAGATGATGGCCTACCTATGGCGCTCGTCGGATTCGATGCCCAAGGAAGGGTTCTGTATACGCGCGGGCGCGCAGGATTTAATCCGTCACACACAGCTTTTCCGGTGGCACCGTCTCTCGTCGCCGCTATCGAACGGCAATCCTCTCCCAAAACTCTTTTGACGGACTTAACAGGCGGTTTTGCGGCTTCGATTTTATCGCCCGACCGGCAATCGCTTTACTATGCATCGGGCGGTGATGTGTACTCTCTCGACCTTGGGCGAAGGGTCACTAAGCCAAGAGCGCTTTTTTCCACCCGGGGCCGAGTAAGCTCGATCGTGCCGTCACCTGATGGTTCACGGTTGGCTTTCGTTTCCAATCGGTCAAATTACAATCGCGGAAAATATGCGTATGTGGGTGTTTTTGATCTCGATACGGCTGATATTACCTATATGGAACCCGGTTTGGGCATGGATCAGGGGATTTCCTGGTCTCCCCAAGGGGATCGTCTTGCCTTTGTTCGATTTGGTTACGAACCTCGTACTTGGCGCTTTTCTAACCATCGGGAAGGAGCGCCGTTCGACATCATGGTGGTCAACGCTTCAACTGGGCGCGGCGCGCCCGTGTTCACCTCTGAGATCGGATACGGCTCGCGGTTTCATGGTTTTTTTGCCAGCGGGTATTCGGGGTTAGGGGGCAGGGGATCCCTGCAATGGATGGCGAACGATGACCTAGTTTTCCCCTATGAGAAGACTGGCTGGAAGCAATTGTATAGGGTGCCTGCCGACGGCGGGGAGGTCCGGCAAATCACCCAAGGGGCATTTGAAGTCTACTCAACGTCTATTTCGGCTGATCGAGAGACCCTTTTCTATCTTGCGAATACGGAAGATGATCTAGCGCATCTCAAGCTTTATCGTCTCGGTGTGGCCGAAGACCTTACACCGACACGCATTGCAATCGGCGACTCTGACGAAATGCCTCTATCTGTTGCCGCGATGCCTAGTGGCGGTATTGCTTATGAGTTGGCTGGCGGACAAACGCCCGCCCGTTTAATCGTATCGGCAGAAAATAAAGTAGCACAGAAAATCAGTACAGGACCTGAAAAAGGGGACCCCTTTACGCGACGGTTGCCGATACCAGAAGTTATCGAGTTTACCGCACGCGATGGCCTCACCATCGAAGTGGTAATGTATCGACCACCCCATATTTCTGAGGAGGGAGGGCATCCCGTTCTTGTCCATGCCCATGGGGGTCCGCGCTATCAAACGAGACCTGTTTGGAACCCAGCTTTCGGTTATCCACTCGCTCTTCGCTATTTTGCAGGGCAGGGGTACTTCGTCTTCTCTGTGAATTTTAGAAGCGGAACGGGCTATGGTCTCGATTTCCGGGAGCCGGATAGCTATGGCGGCGGGGGTGCTGGGGATGTGAATGACTTTATCGACCTTGTCCCGTTCATCACGGAAAACTATCCCGAGGTCGATCCAAGCCGCATGGCCATTTATGGTCACTCCTACGGCGGTCATTTGGTCACCAACGCGCTGGCCCGATCCGACCTTTATGTTGCTGGCATCTCATCCGCAGGCGTTGGAGATTGGGTCGTTGAGATGGAAAAAGACTTCAAGGAAACGCTTCAGTTCAATATTCCAGAGCGGATGGAGCTTGAGGGCATGGCCCACAAATCCTCAGCTATTTCTCAAATTGATACGTGGGGACACGAACCGCTCCTTCTTATTCACGGGGACAATGACGGTTCAGCGGCGATGCAGCAATCCTTAGAGCTGTACCACGCCCTTCGCCGTCGTGGGATCGAAGCAGAGGGGGTAATCTTTCCGGGTGAAGATCACAGATATCAGCGGTACGCCAGTCGCTTGCGGTATCTGGAAGCGATGGAGACATTCTTGGAGAAGCATCTCGGCGAACCGTCAGCAAAGTAGGAGCCATGAGTCTACTGCACAAGACTACCTGACTCCGTTCTATTGCGAATTATAGCATCCTGTGACGGTTTTGAGGGCCAAGCTGAGACTTATTCGAGATCGATATCTTCAACGTTGAAATAGCCCGATCCGCTACCATTCACACCAACACCGTGGGCATTAACGTAAAGCAGCGTCTCATCGTTCATGGCTTCGAAAATCAATACCCAATAGTTTGGCTGCCCATCACTCATTTGACGTCCGCCCACAATCGTTCCGCCATCGGAAAACGAATACCCCACCATCCCAGGGGAAGAACGTTGCGGACTGCCAGTTGTTGCAATTCTCAGCTCAACTCTTGGCAATCGGGAGGGGTCGAGCGAACCATTGGCACTAACGCACTCTCCGGGGCGTGGTGCCTCTGAGTGACCAAAAACGAAACTCAACCTCGCCTCGTGGACTCGACGGTTGCGCGGACGCAAAAGCGTTATCTCAGCGCCGGTTCCCCCACGACAAATCAAATTGAAAGGCTCGCCCATGTAGCGGTTTTCACGCACATTGCGCGTGAGTGAATTGACTTCGTCTGTCCAAGGACGGGTCACGTCCAACTCCCAGTAGCGGTCAAGTCCAGTGGGAACGGGTCTTGGAGGTTCGGGATCGGACGAATCTGACGGTGGGGGGGCTACGGGTGCCGGTGTTGGCGCCGCTGGGAGATTGCACTCGGCCGCTGACGCCGCTTGCCCGGCGCGATCTTTCATGAACAGATAAATCGAACAGATCTCACGAGCGTTCAATGTATTGCGATAGCTTGGCATGGGGTAGCTGCCGTCGTTCACGATACTCGAAAAGTTTCGCCACGATCCGCGGCTGCTCCTCGAAAAAGCGATGAGGTTTGGGCGAGAACCGGACCCTTCTAGATGGGCGCGATGGCAGCTTGAACAAGACCGCATACCCTCAGGCGCAGTGGCATAAAGTGTCTCGCCTTGCGCGACGGACTGGGCCTGGGCCATGGCACCTAGCGCCGCTGCGGTGCTAATCAGTGAAAGGGGTCTTGCGAACCGCTTCAACCAGGAACGAGATCGTGGAAACGCCATATCTTTGTTCACTTTCACGACAATCATAAACGTCGTTGCAGGGCGTGGGCTTTAGTCTGATGTAAGTGGGCGACGTATCCTGAGGATTGCCCAAGGCATTGATGAGGCCAATGGTGAACCAGCTCGGGGCAACGCGGCCATCATCAACCATCATGCCGCCCCGCCCAGCCGGGTTAACGACAAGATTGAGTTCCGAGACGGGGATACGGTTCTGGTTCGTATTGTAATAGAGCATGTCCAGGAAGAAGTAGTCTGCCGCGGCCAGCCATGGCGGCATGCCGTCCATAAAGGCGCACGAACCCGGCTGTAGTCCGTCTGCGCTGTTTCGGTTCTTGTCCACAGGCGATTGCGCGATTTCCAAGAATTGCGATGGTTGCCGTATGGATACACCGTCCATCACGGTGCGATCTCGCAAGGCAACAAAGGTTGAGGGGCCCGAGATACAAACCACCTCTCGGGTTCGTCGATATTCCGCTGCATCATCAAGTGTCTCGCCCCCTGGTGGGCCGGGCCGCGGAACGATGGGCCGAGGCGGAGGCAAGCTCCGCTCCGGCAGCTGCGCCGATGGTGAGGGCCTCGACACGCTATTACCCTTCGACGTCACACCAGCTGTCCGCGCTCTCGCAGAGGCGTTCTCCAGCTTCACATCCTCGCGCCGCTTTGCTGTCACGCAGACTTTGTCGCCAGCATATGCTTCGCGCCAGACATAGCCCTTCTGACAATATCGCTGTTTGGACCCCTTATCGATCCGCGAAGATGCCAGGCGATTCTCGTCTCGCGCCCGGTCCCGCTCCGCTGGCGTGACACAGACATAGTCGTCGGGCCCAGCCTCTCGCCACACGAACCCGGGCTTGCAAACCGACTGCTGCGCTGCTGCCGCACCCGACAAAAGCACACCCGCAAAGACAGCTGAAACCATCCCCTTCATGTTGGAGAGGCTAACAGCTTCGCTCGAGGAAGGGAACCGCCCGACGATGACCACCTCACTTTCGACATCGTGGTCCCCACGGATCATTTGCTAAGGGGCGGGCGAACGCCGTTCTTGTCGTGTCGGTTTGGCTTGGCCATTCGTCCTTTTCAGGAATTGCGTTGGCAGAATAATGGGATAAGCTTGCCGACGGCTTATCAACCGCTCCGCACTTTTTGTGGATCATGAGATGGAAAACGACCTATGGCTAAGAGTTTTTTCACAACGGTGGCAAGGGCTGGGGTGGGCGTGTTCACGCTGCTGCTTTTCCAGGGGACATTCAGCGTTGCCTCGGCGGACAACAGGTCAGACGGGATATCCTACCCGCTCATATGCCGAGCGGGCGAGGCAAACAGTTTCATCATGATCCCAGGCGATAAGAAGATAGATGTCATCTTTTCCTTTAAAAAGGCCGAGCACGGATTTATCGTTGACCCCGCTGGGATCCAGCCCGGCGAATGCGCCTGGGAAGATCGAGCCGTGTCTGAGGGGGAGCCCGATAAGGCCTTTTTCACCGTCCATAATGGCGCTGGCGATAGACAGTTTAGTGGGGCGGTTGCGGTCGACCCCCGGGCGTGGGCAAAGTTTGGCAAGCGGGAGCGTAAGCCCATCGCCGTTCAAATTATGCGATCATCCGTCGGTACATCGACGGGCACGCAGATTTTGATCCAAGAGCCGAAATGGAGTGAAATGTCGGAGGTCGGATTTCCCGTGCTGGACATTATCGACTTTAAGGATGGAGAGCTGTTCACCGTCTTCGCGCAGCGCCGAAGCCACCGGCCGAGCGGCAAGGAGTTCTTATTTATCAGCAGTATTTATGATGATGGCGGACAACTTACCGATGGCAGGACGTTGCAGTTTAATGAGAACGGCGACGTTACCATCATCCGCGCCCGGCGATAATCCTCTACCGATCCCATACGCTGTCAGCAGAACTCTCAAAGCTCAATCACGTTTGAACTCGGACACACTCTTCAATGTGTCCGAGTTCTATTCCGCTTGATCCCAAAGGGAATCTAAAATTCTCGTTGTTTGAAGACAAAATATACATCGAGATGCGTTATTTCGATTTCTGATATTTAGCATTATTTGACTCACAGAGTCTTTGGAACTTAGATGTCATTTAAGAATGACCTTGGGGGCGGGAGTATGTTTGGTTTTCGTTCTAAATCATATTTTTGGAAAAGAAATTTATTTAGGTCGATTGGGGTCGTCCTGGCGACACCGTCTTTATTGCTTTCGGCGTGTACATCTATAAAAACAGTGCCGCATCTTCTGCGCTCAGATCTTACTGGGGTTGATGAAAGCAATAGGACCGCGATCGAGGGTGTTCCGTACGCACTACCTATGTTACAATACGAACTGACTTTTACATATAAGATTACAGAATGCTTCAATCCTGGAAAAAAGCACCCTAAGTCAGAATACTACGTTCCGCCCCTGAAGAAGACTACAGACGGAAACAACTCAGCGTATCAAGGTGAACTACTAGAGTTAAAAGGCAATGTGCTGGGCCTTAATGAACTACGCGCACTGTCGAGGGCGTACGATTTGGAGCGCTTTAGGAAGCAGTCGGAGAAAGAAGACAAGGCAGATGACGCCGATCCAAGTGATCAGTTTCAAGATAAATACGCTGACAAAAACTTCGGCGACTACGATGTCGATATTACTCTGGAAGCATCGCCATCATTTGTGGAGGGAGAGCGTTACACGATTGATTATGATGCGCTGTCAAGCGTTTGGAAAACCTCCGTTTTTGAAATCGCGAACCATGAAGAAACCGGGACTTTAAAGTCGATCAATATCTCCGCTGAAGATAAGACGGCGGAGACCATCGGGTCCACAGTGAAGTTACTCCTTTCAGGCGCTAACATCGTTAATCCGATTAAAGCCAAGGAATTACTTAGAGCGTCTAATGAACCTTTGGTGTTATCAAGTACTTTCACGTATACTGAGAAAGTTATCTGTACCGAAGTAGCTCACGATTTAGTAGAAAAGAAAGATGAGGCGGTCAAAGATTTGGCTGAGGCGTCAGCAAAACTGGAAGCCGTCACCCTAAGCATCGAACTCCTGAAACTCACTGTGCAATTTGAGAAGCCTGCTACCGCGGTTAAAGAAATCAATAACCTTGTGACGGCTGCACAAGATGCTGAGGAAAACGTTGAGAAGGCTCAAAAGACATTAGACGAGCTGAACTCCAAGCTCACCGTCACGGTCAAGCGCACTTGGCCGTCGGAGTTTTTCGAATTTACTGAGCATATTGACGATCGAAACCAAATAGAAAAACACTGGATGACAAATCCACCGGGCGGCAAACCGCTTTTCACCAAAAAGAGATTTCAACTTATTCCTGCCTTCGAAACGGAAGACGGCATGGCTCCAGGCCATGGTACTGAGAAGGTCTGTGGGGCCTACTTTGGTAAGGGTGACGACGTACCACAGCCAAACATTCTCAACTGTCTTATGGATGAGCTTGCGGCCGCGATTCAGCTAGTTGATCGGTTGCCCACCAAACATTGTCCAACGCCGACATCTTCAACCAAGCGTCCAAAAGACGAAGAATGTATCTGGAGGGCGGCGGCGGATAGCATTATTACGGCGCGCGATACGAAGGCTGATAAGGGGGTATTCGTCCGTCCACCCGTTTCTGGGGAGTTACAAATGTGCCTTGTCTCACAATCTAGTGTGGACCCTATCGACGGAGAATTTCCCGCTCTGCCGTGTCGCCAACGCGGCCAAATAAAGTTTAGAAAAGCGTCTGCGGTTGTCCCCCAGCTAGGGCAGCTTCGCTTCTTGCCGTTCATGAATGGGCCATTTTCCAATAACGCGCTCGCATTAGAGCTTGGGCAGAAGGGGCAACTCAACAAGTTTTCCTATAAGCAAAGTTCCTCGCAGGCGGCTGGTCTTCTTGGGGCTGCGTCAGATGCGGCAAAGCAAATTGAGACGTTTCAGAAAGAGCGTGCGGAGGCGGAGTTAAAAGCAATACAAACTGCACGCTCTGAAGGTGCGGCGCAGAGAACGGAAGAAATTTCGATTTTGGATTATCAGATCGCGTTGCTGGAGAAACAACAAAAACAGCTTGCGCTTCAGAATCCGGACTTAAATGCACTCGCCATTACTGAAGAAACGACGTCACTTCAGGCGCAGATCGCGTTGTTTAAAGCCCGCAAAGAGCTGGTTGAGTTGCAGCAACAGGCCAACAATTAGTGAAAACCGATGATACTGGAACGGCCGTGCTATTTATGCCCCCAAGCTGCTGACCTGCGCCCTGATTGGTCTCTCATTTGAAATGAGAGTCTGTCATGAAGGAGACTGACGTGCCGAAGAGGACTGTCCTTCGGTGTGTGGTATTGGCCAGCAGATTAATCACAAAGTGTTGGGGAAGGCGTATCGTCAGTTCATTGTCGACAATGGTTTGGAAGAAAGTTTAGAGCAGATTCATATCAATCGCGGTCGTATCCGCATGCGTTGAAGTAGTTTTCACATTCGGCGGGTGTGAATGCGTCGAGCGTTTCTCCGATGACTTTCCAGAGTTCGTCGATAGTTCGAGCGGCGGCTTTTCGCAGAATGGCCTTAAGCTTGGCGAACGCCTTCTCAATGGGATTGAAGTCAGGGCTGTAGGGCGGAAGAAAGCGCAGCCGAGCGCCGGTTTTCTCGATTGCGTCCCGGATACGCGTACCTTTGTGCGCCGGCAGATTATCCATGATAACGACGTCGCCGGAACGTAAGGTGGGGACGAGAACCTGTTCGACATAGGCGAAGAAGGCATCGCCGTGCATAGGGCCGTCGAGCACCATCGGGGCCATCATGCCGTCAAGGGTGAGCGCCCCGACAAAGGTCGTCGTCTTCCAGTGACCGTGGGGAACCGAGGCGCGGCAGCGTTCGCCGCGCGGCGCCCGACCGCGAAGACGCGCCATCTTGGTTGAGGCGCCGGTTTCATCAATGAAGACCAGACGTTCAGGATCAAGATCAAGCTGGTTTTGGAACCATGCGCGTCGTCGCGCCAGAACATCGGGGCGATCTTGTTCGGCGGCGTGCGCCGTTTTTTTTGAAGGTGATCGTGCGTCGATCCAACCAGTACCAGATGGTTGAAGGGACCACACGCAAGCCATGATCGCCTTGGAGCCGTTCGGCGATCTCAACCAAGGTAATGTCTTTGTGAGCATCGATAAGATCGAGAACGAAGACCTCATAGGGATCAAGAACCGACCCTCCGCCCGATCCCTGGGGCTTGGGCATAACGTCACCCGTTGCCCGCTTCAGCCGCGCCCAAGCGCCGGCGCTCGCTTTGCTGACACTAAATCGTTCCGCAGCAGCTGCCGTCGACATGCCCGCCTCAATCGCAGCCACAACGCGGCGGCGAAGATCAACATCCAGTGGTTTGCCCATCAGATCCTCCTGTAAAACAAGAGCAGGGAATCAGCGTTCGTCGCTAAACAGAATCACAAAACGACTCAAATTGAAATCAATACGCTCTAGGAGCGGGA
>CALFRH010000495.1 GCA_937919225.1 uncultured Parvularcula sp. | reverse complement strand
CTATTTTCAAATTTCGATAGCCTTCTCGACTTAATGCTACCAAAATGTGAAGTTCGTCGTATGCACTGCATATACATGGTGGACATATTAGTGCATTTTCTTTGGATTCATGAGATAAATCATGTAACCAAACGCCACTTAACGTTTCTAAAAAATAGAGATCAAGTCCAAGCTGTTGAACACTTCGAGTATACGCTGGGTCAGTTCGCCGGGTCCTCAAGTTCGGCCGATATTGATCTCCTTGCGATGGAATTCGACGCTGACATAGATGCTGCGTTAATCACAATAGGACTCATCTTGAGCGATATCGATATCGAGGATGACGACGCTCCTTACACAGATAAGAGTTCTCGAATAGCCCTGTTTGTTTTCACCTTGTCCGCATTCTACTGTGCAGTTGCCACTAAAGAGGCTGAAGAATTTCCAGCACTTTCGCATCCCCCCGCTAGTTTGCGATACGAAAACATACTAGTTCACTTGATTGGAGCAGTTGATGCAAAAAGTGAGGTTGGTGCCGCGATACTAGACGGCTATTGGCGTTTCTATTCTGTTTACGATAGTTTCCAATATAATTGGATGCCAGAGTTTTTCCCTACGAGTTCACGTGAAGAACTCGCTAGTGAAAGGTGGGTAGCCATAAACCGACATCGGCGAAACATTTCGCAGGGCTATGATCGCTTTCGACTTGGCAATCTAAAGGTGTTCCTTCGTTCACTTGACTTGGGTCTCCATAGTTCTGATTTTTTGGAAATTGGACCGGATCCAGAATGGTGGAACGACTAATCCTCGACAAATTCATCTATTGGGTGCTTTAGATATTGGCTTTCATCATCTCCATCCCAAAGTGGGATTTCTGACATGTCAACCTCAAGTATTCTCGCGTGTATGGACGAGTCAAAAGGGAAAAGACCATCTTCAAGCAGCACACCAACATTTTCTCCAAACATCATCCAATTGTCGATCAAGTCATCTACTGAGTTAGAGATCCTCTTTACTTCAGACAAACTTTGATGAAATCGACTAAGTGCGTAGGTGGCAGCCTCATCATTTGATTGAAACCCACTCAGATAGTGAGCGTGATCTGGCTCGTCTTTCAAGTAGTTATCACGAATTATAACAACTGGGCCATGTTGATCCATTGTTTGTGATAGCTCTTCGTGTTTTGCTTCAAAAGCCTGCCACCAATGGCTAGAGGTAGAGAAGAAAGTCTGTCGTTCGAATGGCCGACTAGCCACTCGTAGGCAAGAAACAAAGCCGTTGCTACTTCGAAGGTACAGCTTTAGGTCGCGATATCCAGAATCAGAAGGCATGGCAAAACGGTTAGCAATGTGAACCAGCTCCATATCAGAGAATGCTTCCAAACCTTCTACGCTTCGATCATGAGACCAGTCGATTAGTCTTTTTATCTCTTCCGCTGTCTCGAGCATAATACCGGCGCGGTTCAGCGTAACGAGGTATGACCAATCACCAGAGTAATGGACTTCAACCTTTTCTTCAGCCCTTTTTGTGTGAAGAGTAAAGACTTGCAATTAGGCTACCATTCTTATGCTGCAAAACGAAACCGGCGCTTCATAGCCGTGATCTGAGACGGGAGGCGGTCTTATCATCCATTTCCCGCATCCAGTCTATCTTCCGGTCAATGCCAGACAGGACCTCGGGTGTGAAGATACGCGCGATACTGCCAAACCTTGGATATCTTGGCACCACTCCCGCAAGAAGCACGCGGCATCTGTTAAGCGCCTCCGAGAGCGGCCCTTCAAACACAGCCTGTTCTCCCAAGAGGCCTTGGACGGCCATTGGGAGCGCGAACAAGCGCTCAAATGACAAGGGATGGGTCGACTGAGATGAGCGCCCAAGCTCATTTTCCAGCGTGATCCAGCCAAACACAGTCGTCAGATAGGACATGAGGATCGCGAATACCTCGTCGCCAGAGGCATAGGTTTCATCTTGGCTCGTTAACTGGCGGCCCAATGCCGACCTCAGAAGCGTTTCTAGCGCGAAGACATCTGCTTCGTGTTCTAGAAAATACCTGATTTCAGGGTCATGGCCCCCTTTGGAGCCACCCTCTTCATCCATCTCAAACAGCCTGGCCGGCTCTCCGTTCGATTGCAGAAAGCCCAAATGTCCAAACGCAACATGGGCAAACTCATGCAGGACAACGAATTGAAGGCCAGACGAGACAAAGCTGGTTGCACGCCATGTTGCTGCTTCATCCCGACCCGCGGGAGCCTCAAAAAGTGTTTCGTCGCGATCTACTTTGTTCAAGAGGTTAAGAAAGCTCGTCATCCCGATGGGATCGGTAAGGTTCCCGCCGGACGCGGCTGCCAGATCTGTGTCAAAGGCCCCTATTCTGTCCTGGAGCTGGATCGCAGCTTCAGTGATCGACAACAAAAGCCCGGAATGCAGACAGATGCAGGCGCCGCCCTCCCATGCATCAACAAAGGCGTTCGGTGACCCACGGTCGATAAATCCCATGCGTACAAACTGTGCAGCATGCTCAGGGTCTCCAGCGGCAGGAAATGCGGAGAGCTGCTGCGCCATGATGTCGAGCAAGGGTCTGACGAATGTATCGTCTTCGACTTTTGGCGACGCTTTGAGGTTTTGGCGTTCACAGTAATTGCGGAACACCTCATCGTCCGTCCCCGTGTTCAGCATATCCAATCCTCGAAAGCGCAATCCATCGATACCGCTAAACTGCGCTGTTTGGCTGCAGCTTCAACCGCCTATCTTGCAGCGATCCGGGCCACCAGGGTTTGTTCCGTGCTGCGTTCTGATCTGAGTTCATAGGTCCGGTCGGCCATGTCGCGTTGGTGCTGCAGGACATCCAGATATGCGCGCACCACTGGATTTTGACTGCCGCCTGTAAAGACCTCGAGGAGACAATCTGGATCAAAGAGCCCTTCTTCGTCTTGGCTATGAATTTGTAACGGGCACCCGATTGATCGGGCATAGCTCTCAATCCCATCGACAGTCGGTTGAATGGCATCCGTCATGAAGCTGTTGGCTTGTGCTGCCAGTTCGGACGCATTTGCGCCTGGACGCGCAGCTGATCTTTTATCCTGTCGTTCCAGATGCATCTGAAACAGCGTCGTAAATACATTCAAAGATCGCACATTCCACGATGGATGAAATGGTCCGCTACCGTTTCCTGTGCTGCTTGCAAAAAAACAGCTGATCGTCGTCATGATCGTGTAGTAACAGAACTGGATGTCGTCCTCAGGCGTGTCGCCATGAGCCTCATCGTTGACAGGGATATCCACCAAGAGCTGATAAAGTCGGCGCGTCGCAAAGCTATCTGCTTCCAGTTCCGCCACATGGGCCAATGCAAAAACGTCGCTGTCTTGAGATGCTCCGGCCTCAGGTCCGCTCTGAATGGCGTCAGGTTCATGCTCCTCAAGGATGCCAAGATCGCCAATCCAGCCTTCTTCACGGTAGACGGTGACGTGCCCAAGAAGCCAATGCGCAAGCTCATGCCACGCCAGCCAACTCAGCCGCCATTCAAAGATCGCGTTCTGACTTTCGTCATTGAGGTCTAAGTCAGAAGACAGGTTTTCGAGGCATTTTGTGCTGACGGTGACACCGACAGTCGATGCCGCCTCTTCGTCTCGCGCATTGCATCGCGCCGACAGCCGAGCCGCCTCTATGACCTGAACTTCAATCGTCGTTCGTTCTGACGCTTTTTCGGTGAGGTTTTGGATAAAGAGTTCTTTGGCGGATCTCAGGTACAGCTCTGCCAGATCAGTTCGAAACATTGAGGAATGGACTGTGTTCTACGGTTGCTCTTCAAGTTGTAGCCTGCCGCCTGAGGCTTGTCGCCCTCCCAACCGTCCATCATCTTTGGGCGCAATGAAAAAGGGCCCGGTGCTTTTCGCATCCGGGCCCTTCTTGATGTCGTTACCGTCCGACCGGCTGGAACCTGACCAGAAGCACATCTCGGTAGGATCGTCGTCCTGCGCTCCAGTTCGGCCCAGGCTCCAGAAGGAGCGGCGTCACCTGATGGAGCACTTCGGCGTCGCGAACGAACAGGATGTCACCAACCGCAAGGTCCATTTGCACCAGCGGTCGCTGATCAAGATCGTAGATCCGTGACTGCCCGCCAACGATGTTTTCCGTAAGGTTGAGAACCACAATCGCCCCGTCGACCATATCCTGATGTGGCTCGACCGGGCTTGGCCACGCGGGAGTTTCGATGGTCGGTTCATACCGAATGGCCGAAAGCTGCACCTGGTAGAGCTGTTGGTGAGAGGATTTCTCGAACTTCCAAGTCCGGAAAACACCCCGCAAGACCTTCTCGGTCGTTGGATGCGTCAGGACTTCATCGCTGATCTGATCAAACTCCCGAATAGCACCCCCCTCTTCAGGGTTGAGCTCAGCAGGAAGGCTATACGTCCCCCGGTCCTGCCAAGAGAACGCGTCGCAGCTGAAAGCGCCAAAGCGCGTTCCACGCGAAAGCTTGTTCTTGGCATTCCGCCCAGGCGTGAAGCCACCATACTCGGCCTCTTGGATCGACTGGTACGCGGGAGACTTCACGGCCTCGATGTGACCCAGTTCGAAACCATCCTCCGCCAGCGACGTCGGTTTCAAGAGCCGGATCGCCGTGGAGCTGGGGGCGACCATGCCGGCGACAGCCGAACAAGTTCCTTCAGAGTCCGCTTTGGGCGCACGTTTTGGGTTCAGTTGAAATGTGGTAGTCATTGTCAGTGTTTCCTTCTTCACTGGTTGCTGTGATGAAAGAACTAGCCATGCAGCGACGCCCGCGCCCGCGGGTAGAGTGTCAACAGTGTTGCGGAGATAACGGTGTCAAAAATGATCGAATGCCGCGCCCTGCGGCCAAAGATAGCTGCCTATTTTTCGGCATCGCTGTCGGGAGCACATGGTGCCACACCGATCAAGAATCGGGCTGAGCTCGCGCGGTTCTTTGATGTCGACAAAGCACAGATTTCGCGATGGTTAGACGGCTCTGAGCGCGTGGTTGCAGATCGTTTGCCAGAGCAACATCTCAAAGCGCTTGCCGAACAAGTCTCCATCCTGAGCGGCGGTCGAATTTCTCAGGAAGAGGCTTGGAAACTCTGGAAGGATCGAACCTCAGAGGTGTTCACCCGCAGACTGCGCCAACAGGATCTTCCTGATCCTGTCTCCTTTCTTGCCCGAAAAGCGCAAGAGCTCATAGTGCGCCTTGGGCCTCCTGATAATAGCCTCGGCATGTTCGACGAGCCTTTCGAGCCGCTTCCAGATGAGGCGGTGATCCGCGCCGGCGACCAAGCCCGGACCGAAGTCGATATGAAGCCGAGGCGATGCCTGGTCTTGATCGGAAGCTCACCTGCCAGCTGGTTTTGGATCTCTCCGTCGAACTGGCATCCCGGCGTCTCATCGACAAAGAAAGCCGTTGTTCCTCCGAAATCGGGCTTTGCGCCCAAAGAGGCCGGACCAAATCGCATTGTTGCCATTGAGCTCGACACGGGGTCCCCACCCTATTTTCGCGAGCGTGGCAGTCCTATGATCATGAC
>CALFRH010000494.1 GCA_937919225.1 uncultured Parvularcula sp. | reverse complement strand
CGGCCACGCCCGGGAGAACACGCCGGACAAGGCGAGATACATAAACATCAAGATGGAGAAGGGCATCACGTAATAGTTGAAGCGATGCAACGCGATCGTGGATACAAAGAGCAGTGGAAAAAGGCTCGTGCAGATCAGCGCAAACAGCTTGAGCAGCGGAAAAACCTCGGGGTAACTCCCCTTGACTCGCTTGCCATAAAATAGAAACGCAGCGACCGGGATCATCACCAGCAGGTATCTGATAATACCCCCGGCGGCATCCCGCTCTCCGTAGATCTGCTCAATGTAACGGTCAGAGTAGGCTTCAAATCGATCCGCCAAAAGGTAGGCGGACACAGGAGCAATAAGCACGAGCGCAAGAAGAAGACGCCAAGTCGAAACCTCGCGACCGGCCAGAAAGGCGATCGGAAGAAAGATGATGACGGCAGAGTGGAACTGAAATCCGATCAGGATCAGTGCGGCAATCCACAATCGCTTGCCTTTTACGAAGGCGACCCCTGCGAGCATCAGAAAACCTCCGGCCAGCGCCTGCCGAACGCCGGACATCCCTAGCTGAATGATGATAACGGGAAAAAGCAGGGCCAAAACGGCGAAACTGTGATGAAAAGAGCGGGCAAAAATCACGTAACAAGCAACCAGGATAGCGGAGATGCCCGTCAAATGACCCGCATAAGACCATCCCCACTCCTGCATCTTGTGGGTCATATACGCGAAACCCCATTCGTTTGATACGAAGGGCAAAGAGTTCAGGATGTAGGCATGGCTTTGCGACCACCGGCTGAGGTATCCCGTGTAGTCACATCCGACCTCATGCCTCTGACCCATGAAAAGAATCAGAAAGAAACCGATGAGGAGAAAGCCAAAAAGAGACCGCCCATCCTTAGCGCTCAGGCCGATGATGCTGAGCAACAAGTACAAGCCAAGGTATAAAAACATCTAGCGTGGCAACTCGATCTAAGAATCGTCATGGGTATGCCAAGTAGAAATGGCCGCGCCACTCCCTGCAACACGAATTGGACGAGGGTCAAAGGTTCTGGGTCTTAAAATGCCTTTCAGGGATACACCGAATGATAGCCATGATGTACCGCCACACTGGTTTCACGTATACTACGTCCCGTTTTCTTTTCACCGCTTCAAGGACAGCTTTGGCTACCCAGTCCGGCGTGGTGGTGAGAGGCGCGGGTAGCTCCATGCCTTCCGTCATCCGCGTCGCAACGAACCCCGGCAGCACGGTTACGACGTGAACACCCTTCCTCGTCAGACGGTTGCGCAAACCAGACAAGAAGGCTGTAAATCCAGCTTTTGCGGACCCATAGAAATAGTTCGTTGCGCGCCCTCTTTCGCCCGCAACGGAGCTGATACCGACAAGTGTTCCCTCTCCGCGCTCTTCATAGCGGTTGGCAAGAACCCCAAGGATACATGCAGGACCCTCAAAATTACTGCGTATCATCCGGGAGGCAGTATCCGGGTAACGCTCGTATTGCCCCTGATCTCCCAATAGACCAACCACACAGATTGCGATCTGTGGCAGTTCGGGCAGGCATTCAACAAAGGTGGTAAGCGACGACAGGTCCAGCGCATCGAACTTGTGTAAAGTCACCTCGACATCATACCTTAGTGCAATATCCGACCGGTCCGCCCGAAGCGAATCTGCGTTGCGGGCAGCCAGCTGAACTGGATGGCCCGATGCCGCGAAAGCATGAGCCGTCGCCTTGCCGATGTCCGAACGTGCGCCAAGGATAAGGACGGGACGTTTTTTCATAGGCGAAGCCGTTTAGACTGCGCAGAGGCGAAGTCTTCCTCCCATCGGCTGTGCTGGCGTCTTGACCGAAAGGCGGCGATGCGTGCGTCCGAGGCAGCAAATGTGTCAGCGGACATGCGCGCGTCCTTGGCCAAATAAAAACGCCCCCCATGATCAAGCGTGATGCGGTCCAGCTCCGTCATCAGGCGCAGTGTGGCAGGATTGATCGGGAAGTCGAGCGCGAGCGTGTAGCCCTTCATCGGGAAGGAAAAGGCACTTTCCTGGGCACCAAGACGTTTCAGTACGGCTAGAAAGGACCCAGTCTTCGCCTGCGACGTCACCTTGAGCAGCGCTTCAAGACCCTCAGGAGCGCTTTGCAAAGGCAAGACACATTGAAATTGGGCAAACCCCTTGCGGCCATAAATTCGGTTCCAGTTCTCAATCGCGTCGAGCGGATAGAAGAAAGACCGCCAGTCTACCAGACGTGGACCCAGTTGCCACCCACCTATTCGGAAGTTGAGCGCATTAAAGGCTCCGACAGTTAACCTGCTCAACGCGAAAGACGGGGCGTCGACAGGCATCTTCCAGCGTGCCTTGGCGGGCACATCAAAAGGAGCCTTTAGGCGGGCGGCGGGGAGGTCATCCCGCCGCGCATGCTCTGCCAGAGATACTAACGACCGGCCAAGGGACTTGCCCCGCGCGCGGCCGGCGATCCGAGCCACCGAATAGGTCGCCT
>CALFRH010000493.1 GCA_937919225.1 uncultured Parvularcula sp. | reverse complement strand
AGCAATGAAAGCAATCTTTCCAACAATCGCTTCAACAGTCGCCCTTCTTTTGGTTGGCGTAGCAAATGCTGAGCAGTTGGTCGAAGTCACAGACGGCGGTGTCGTAAACGGCTCTGTCAGCGCGACCGGCGTGACGCGCGTCAGCTTCATCAATGATCAAGCCGCATCTGTGCAGCTGTCTCAAGGCGGCGCAGGGCCGGGTTTTTCAATCGCCCATGAACCGACAACAGGCGATCTTTATTTAACCCTCGCACGTGATCCGAGACGCGGCGAAGCCCCAGGCGCGGCTAGCTTTTTTGTGACCACGCGCCAAGGCTTCACCTATCAGGTGGAGCTTGCAGCGAAGAACATTCCGTCCACGCAGATTGAGATCCGAAATCCGGAAATGCGGATGCGGGCGGCGGAACAGGTCATGGCCGATACGCCCATGATAGACCGGGTTGTCTCTCTCAATCGCGCTATGTGGAATGGCGCTCTTATGGAGGGCTATCAGCTTAAACGCCCCCTTCGCCGAGAGCGGGCCGCAGGAACACTGAGACTCACCCCAGCCGCCATCTATGAAGGTCCTGATCTCACTGGTCGCGTGCTGGAGATCCGAAATCCCTCGCCGGGCACCATCGATATCTCTGAAGAAGTCTTCATGGCTCCAGGCGTCGTCTCCGTTGTCATCAAAGGCCCCAGAACACTGGATGCTGGAGGGCGGGCCTCCGTCCTCATTATTGATCAAGGGAACGCATCATGAGTGAGGACAACGCAAAACGCCAACGCATGCAGCGTATCGGTCTGATGGGCGTTTCCGCCATAGGTATTCTCGCTGCGGGGTTATGGGTATTTTCATCGGACAATTCAGGCAGCAATGCTGATCGCGCCGAGGATTTACGAAAACGCCGGGCGATGACGGACGTTATCAATCCCCCAACACTCGGCAACGACTTTTTATCGGAGACGGGTACACGGATCACATCGCTTGAAGATTCAGTACGCCGACTGGAAGAAGTGACACGATCGCTCGGCGATGCGGTCACGACCCGCGACCGAGAACTCGCCGCCACCAGGTCCGAACTGGATAAGGCACAGCGTGATGCGCTTGCCATGGTTGAAGACATGGCCGACCGAGTTGCAGCTGCTGAAACCGGCGCTCTCGCGAATACTGAGATCCCTGAAGAGCTTGGACGTCGCCCAACACTTCCTGCTGGCGATCCTTTTGCTCAAAGGGGTGTCGTTCCGGGAGCGCAAGCCGCTCCCGGAGCGGCCATAGGTACGCCGTTGCCACCTCCCGATCCGCGCAAAGTGGAAATTATTACGTTCGAACCTGTCGCGGCATCTCTTGAGACCGGTGTCTTACAGCCTGCGGTTTTTCACACGACGGATGGCGATTACGTGCCGCCGAACGCCTACGCCCAAGCGCGCGTTCTCGTGGGTGTTGATATGTCCACCGGCGTGAGACTCTCGGCTGACCCAAAACCGGTTCTCTTGAGAATAACGGGGCCAGCCTATTCCGTCATCGAAGGCGGTCGCCGTCTTGATGTTGATCTGGAGGGGTGCCTCGTCAACGGCGCAGCGCACGCCGAATTGTCGTCCGAACGCGTCTTTGTGCAACTACAAAAGATAACCTGTGATCGCGGCGATGGCGTTGTCGCTGAAAGTCCTGTTGAAGGCTACATGGCCCAACTCGGTAAAGTCGGCGTGCGTGGGCGTGTCGTTAGCCGCGAAGGCGACATCATCACCAAAGCGCTGGTTGCTGGTGTCGTGGGTGGGTTTGGACGTGGACTGTCCCGCAATACCGATCAAATATTTGCTGCTGGCACCGGCGGCGCATCGACCATTATCGGCAATGAACGTTTGTCTGCTGGCGAGATTGCAAGCGGCGGGCTTGGCGAAGGTCTATCCACTGCCGCCGATACAGTTTCCGAATATCTAATCGAGCGGGCTGAGCAATATCAGCCGGTTATCGAAATGCCGACAGGGATTGATGTCGAAATCGTTTTCTTATCGGGCTTTTACGCGCGGGGGACGAACCAATGATCTTGTCCACTGTACTCCCCCTCATACTGACAGTGTTGACCCTCATTGGTGTTCTCATGTCGCCCGCGCTTCAAGGAGCTGGCGCGCTCACCTTGCCCTCCCAAAGAGTGCGCCGCTCCTTGATAACTTCCCTACTTGAATTTGCTTTGAGACTGTTGGTTCGGGTCTTCGGCAAACCGGTTACGACGCCCCCCGCGACGGTCATAAGAGCCTTCCATCGCGGGCATAATCTGGTCGTTCTTAGCGATGTTAGCGACGGCGGGAGGCTCGTATGGAGCGCATGACCGCAACTTATCTTTCGCTCAACGACGATCAACGACGCGGCTTATTGGTCATTGTCATTATCGCCTTCAGCACCAGCCTTTGTCTTGGTGCATCCTGCACAGCCGAAAAAAGCCTGTTGATGGGCGCGGGCCTTGGCGGAGCAGCTGGTTTTGCGCTCGCAGCTGTCTTGATCGCTGCGCTCCTGCGTTGGGGGATCGACGGGGAACAATCTCAAAACACGGAAAGGGACGCATCATGAAGGGTGCAAATGTGAAACTTATAGCCCTTGTAGCCATTGGAGGCCTGAGCGCACTTGCGATTGCCCTGACGGCAAGCAGCGGGGCCAATAGCAAAGCAGACGCCCTCCAATATGACAGTGCACGTCTAGCGGTCGAAACCCGCTTTGCCGAAACGGCTGTTGATGAAGTGAATTGTGAGGGGTTTGGACCGCTTTGCGAGGTCGTCGCTGGTAAGACTGTGTTCTACGTCGATCCAGAGGCACGACATGCCTTCATTGGCCGAGTGTTCGATCTGGATCGAAAAGCCGATCTCACAGAAGCGACGCTAGAACGTCTTGGGCCTCAGCCTAACATTGTCGAGCCGGACCTCGCAGCGCCAACCAACTTTACCGCTGCTTGGGATCGTTTGCCGTTCGAGGCCGCCATTGTGCGAAATGAAGGTGGCAGGCGGAAGGTCGCTGTCTTCTCTGATCTGAATTGTGGGTATTGCCGCAACCTATCGGTAGCCCTGGAAAGCGCACCCGACATCGAAGTTCATGAATTTCTCGTCGTCCAAATTGGTTCACAAGAGGCGAGCCAGGCCATCGGGTGTGCTGAAGATCCTAGCACGGCCATAGCGGACTATTTTGAGACCCGCTCCATACCGAACGAAGTGTGCGCCCGCGATATTGTCGGTCCGGCTCGCCGTGCAGCACAGGCCATCAACATGCAAGGCACACCAACTTTTGTGCGCCAAGACGGCGCGGTCACGTCCGGCTTTCGTGATCTTGAGAGCCTGCGGGCCTGGATCGATGCCGCCAATCCAAATCTAAACCTAGCGGAGGCCTCACAATGAGACGACTTATCCTCAGCCTTGCGTCAATCGGTATGCTAAGCGTTACGGGTTGCGCCAGTTCTCTCAAACTCGAAAACGTCGCGGGCACTTGGTCTTGTGACCGAGTTGACGGCGTTTGTGCTGAAATCACGGACATCGATGAAGCCACAATTGGCCCGCGAATGGACAGCCAACCAATCGGGTCGCCGCAGAATGGTGTCTTTGACAGCAGCGGTGGCATCATCCCCGTGATCAATCGAGTGGATGTCGCGATGCCATCACGGACGGCTGATGAAGTTGCCCGAATTGTTCTCGCGCCAAGCCTCGATGCACAAGGTCGCTATCATGGCTCGCGGGTCCTCTTTGCCGTGATGAAACCCGGCGATTGGGTTCCCGGCAGCGTCCCGCTCTATCAACCCTCATCGTCGCAAGAAGCCCGTGTCCGTCAACGGGTCGAAGAAGACGTTGCTGAAAAGACGGCTGTAGCCGCTATCGGCGAAGCGGCGCGTCTTTCTTCTGACATGGCAGCCGAGACCGTTACACGCACTGTAACAAGCACGATTGTCCCAACGCCAACCGTGTCGCCGCGACGTCTCGATAACAGCGCTGAGCAGACGAATGCAAGACTGGCGGATGCGAACAATGCCCAATGATCCACTTGGCCTTGTAAACCGTCTCGGGGCGGCGTTGACCGGCGAAGGGTCAATGTTTGATCGGGTGCGGAAGGAAACATCGCTCGACCGTCTGTCTGAGATGTTACCCTATCGTCTCTATGACGAAGAAGACGGGCTTTATCTCAACGCCGCATCCACTGGCTGGATCCTCGAATTTGTCCCGCTTCTAGGCGCTGATGAAACGGTCATCGCTGTTTTATCTGAAATGCTCTCTGACAGGGTTCCTGACAAGGCGCATCTTCAATTGATGACCTGGGCAAGTCCACGTGTCGGAACTGTCCTTGATAAATGGGCGAGCGAGCGCGGCGGCGAAGGCGGCGTTTTTAAGCAGCTGGCGCTTCACCGCGTCGATCATTTGCGCCGAGGCGCCTTTCATAGCCTGTCGAAGCACGCCCCGTTTCATACGCGTCAATTCCGAATCTTCGCAGCTCTCGGTGTTGAAGGTGACGCAAAACCCGATGTCCGTGAGCAGCTGGTCAGCTTACGGTCGAATTTTCAGCAAACGATGAAATCACTTGGGATCGCATCTAAAACCGTTGACCCAGGTGGGCTGATCCGCCTCCTAGATGATGTACTGAACCCACGAACTGGCGTGGCGAAATCGCCTGCCATTTATGACCCAGCAGAACTTATTGATCGACAAATCGTTCGACCGGATACCCGCGTGCGCGTTGATCCAGATCGTCTGTTATTTGAGACCATCTCGCCTATAGACCGCTCGCCTTTTGCAGAGCCAGGTAAGCTCGACCTAACCGACTACGACACCACCGAGTTTGATGTGCGCGCCTTTTCGGTACGCAAGTTCCCGGAGGAGTTTCATCAAGGTGAAATGACACAGGCGATTGGTCATCCGTTGAATGATCAATTGCGACTTCCGTGCCCGGTGCTGACCTGCCTTGCAATTTCTTTTGGGTCAAAGGAGCGCAGCCAGGAATTGGCGGGCACCAAGTTTGCGCGCGCGGAACAACAGGCAGGTACTAATTTTGCGCGCTTCATGCCGGAGTTGGTCGATAAAGCGGATGATTGGAAGTGGGTTCGAGCGCGTCTTCGTGATGGCGCACGTCTTGTGCGTGCTGGCTATTTTGCCATGGTATTCGCACCGAAGGATCGCGCGGACGCGTGCGAACGCGCAATGCGTTCGATTTATCGCTCGATGGGCTGGGAACTAAACAAGGATATTTTTGTCGCCAGCCAGACGCTCGGTGCGTGTCTACCGCTCACACTTGCGGACGGCATGGGTGAAGACCTCAATAAGCTAAAACGTTTGCGTTGGCTGGTCACTGACACGTGTGTGCAAGTCGCACCGCTTCAAGGCGAATATCTGGGCATGAACCGTTCCGATCTTCTCCTGATAGGACGGCGCGGCGCGCCTTTCTATTGGTCACCTTTCGGCAATCTTGGCGAAGGCAATCACAACGTTTCTATCATTGGATCATCAGGGTCCGGCAAATCCGTTTTGATGCAAGAGCTTGTCACTGGACTGCGTGGCGGTGGATCATGGGTCACAGTCATTGATGATGGTGAGAGCTTCAAACATACCTGTGAGGCCGTAGGCGGTAGCCATGTCAAATTCACGCTACAGGCTGACATCTGTCTCAATCCATTTTCACTGCTCGATGAAGAGTTGGCAAACTCTGATAAAGACTACGCCGCAGATAGCCTTTCGCTGGTCAGATCGATGGTCGAGCAAATGGCGAAAGGCCAAGAGCGCGCCACGGCAGAAGAAAGCGGGCTTATTGACGGGGCCGTCAACGAGGTCTGGAAAGCCAAAGGCGGCAAAGGCGGCATGGATGATGTTGCCGAAGCGTTGCGGACGGATGAGAAAGTGAGCACAAGCCTCGCCAACGCTTTGAAGCCTTATACGACAGCCGGTCTCTTTGGTGCCTTCTTTAATGGCGAGGCCAGTCTTTCCGTCGATAATCCGCTCACGGTCTTCGAGATGAAAGACCTCGAAGCGAAACCGGAGCTGCGCGCAGTCGTCATGCTGGCGCTTATGTTCCTGATCAACCAAATGATGATGCGTGACCGCACCGTCAAAAAAGCACTTGTCATTGATGAAGCCTGGGCATTGCTCGGTAAGGGCGCAGCCGGTGACTTCATTGCAGGTTTTGCTCGGCGTTGCCGGAAATATGGCGGCGCGATCATTACCGGGACACAAGGCATTGATGACTACTATCGAACCGAAGGTGCTCAAGCCGCTTTTGAAAATTCCGACTGGGCCATTGTCCTTAAACTGAAATCGGAAGCTATTTCCCAGCTCAAAAAATCAGAACGTTTGTCTGTCGATGATCATACGGCGGATTTGATCCGATCCTTGTCTGTTTCTGCGGGCGAATATTCAGAAATGCTGATCATCGGCCCGCATGGCCGCCATGTCGGACGACTCGTTCTTGATCCATACTCCGTCACATTGTTCTCGTCAGACGCAAAAGTCTTTGCCGAAATTGAAGCGTTAGAACAGCAAGGCCTCTCACCAGAAGAAGCTGTGGAAGCAATCGCTTTCGATTTGCCAAATCGATATGAGGGGATGCGCCATGCAGCTGAATAAACTCCGTAAACGCATCGGCTTCTGGATGAGCGAAACCGCACAGTCCATCATGCTCAGCCTTGGCGCATTTGTCCTGATTGTCCTTGCGCTCAACGGTTTCAGCTTCGACGCTAGCATCTATTTTCTCGACAACTTCACCAGCCGCTATCTCGCCGCAAATGAAATGACAGCCTCGCATTTTAGCGGATGGGTCAAGGCCATCGCTATTGGCGGCGCCGGTCTAATCCTGATCATGCGCGTCATTGACCGGCACTCAAAAAAGGAGACCGGATCATGACCGATCAAACAGAACATCTTCCGATTGTTGTCCGCACCGAGACCGACAAAAGACGGATGTTGGTTGCGATTGCCTTGGCTGCCGCTGCACTGGTTTGCTCTCTCAGCTTGTTGGTGGCGCAAGCACGCCAACCCAAACCGCCCGTGGTGATCTCTGTTTCAATCAAGTCTCTCCTAGAAGAACACATGGTCACAACGATTGGTCAGAACATCTCGCAAAGCGAGGCAGAGCAGCTAACGTCTGAATACGTTGCTTCTATAGAAGCGGCAATTGCTGATCTTACAGGTGATGACAGTGTGATTGTCATTGCCAGCGAAGCCGTTCTCGGCACAAACGTTCCCGACTTCACAGGCGATGTTCGCCTTATGGCGCGCGAACGAGCTGAAGCACTTGCCGCAAGACGGGGAGCCAGTCTTCCGGCCATTGGTGATCAGTCAAGCGTGAACGCCATGCTTGATCGGATGGCAGCCGATACCGCTGCTTTAGAGGAGCAACTCGCGAGACTAGAAAACCGGCCAATCACCACATCACGCGAGGTGCAGTGATGGTGACGATGACCCAGGACCAACGTGCACTGCTGAATAGACGCTGGTTGCGGATTGCATGTCTGACGGGGCTCTTGGCCGTCGTCCTGGTCATTAGCGTGGCGCTGCGTTGGGAACGATCTTGGTATGTCACTATCAACTGGACTGAAAGCCTGACCCATTGGGCTTTCGTCGTCGATAAGAATGAGGAACCCGCTGTGGGCGATTTCGTCGATTTTCAGCCACCGGCAAACCCATATTACGCCAATATCAATTTCGTCAAAATGATCGTGGCTGGCCCAGGCGACACTGTGGAATGTGATGGGCGCAGCTTCATGGTGGATGGCGTGATCATCGCTATCGCCAAAACCCATTCTCAAGCGGGTGATCCACTCTCGCTTGGCCCGTGCGGGATTGTCCCAGACGACCACTTCTTCGTGGTCGCAACGCACAAAGACAGTTTTGATTCAAGATATGGAGATATAGGCCATGTTGCGCGCAGCCGTATTAACGGCGTCGCTCGTCCTATTCTGTGAGACGAGCTTTGCCAAAGATTTAGGAGTGCGCGGAGAAGTATTCCCTGTTGCTGAGCCCGATCTCTTTTCGGAGATCCAAGCGCGTTTCAACGCCTTAGAGGCCACGGGGGAAGTTGATCGCATCAATGAGCGACTTCGTGAGCGCGCCCTGGCATCCGCTGAGCGACCGTCCCGCGTTGCCGGAATTTCTGCAACAATCCAACCGCGTTCCTATCTCTTTGATCCGACCATCACGGTACAACAAGATATTACTACACCTGATGGCCAAGTGCTCGCGCGTGCCGGAGATCAATTCAATCCTCTCGACTATACAGCGATGCGCCAACGTCTCGTTTTTATTGACGGGGATAGCGCGGCACAAATCGAATGGGCGCGTTTGGAAATCGCTAACAGCGATGATGTCGTTCAACCCATCTTAGTTGGCGGCCCCGTCCTTGAGCTCAGCCGAGATTGGCGCCGGCAGGTCTTCTACGACCAAGGCGGGAAAATCACAGGTCAGTTCGGGATTACCCATGTACCAGCGCGGGTCACGCGCAGCGGCGACCGCCTTCTTGTTGAGGAGGTGCTGCCATGATCCGTCCCCTGATACTTAGTTTGATTGCGTGTCTTTCCATTGCGGTGGGACCGGCAAAAGCACAAGCGCCGCAATGTGGCGGAACATTCGTCAATCCAATTACCGACATTTGTTGGTCCTGCCTGTTTCCAATTTCACTTGGCGCAGTGCCGGTCTGGCCTTCTGGGCGACCTGACACGAGCAATCCAGCTAGCCCTATTTGTCTTTGTCCGATTTCCATTCCGCCATTTGTACGACCCGGCTTGTCCATTGGGTATTGGGAGCCTGTCCGATTGATGGACGTTACCAAGAAGCCGTACTGCTTCACGAATCTTGGCGGCGTCTCCATCGATCTCGGCCTGGGAATTGGATCAAAGACCGTCTCAAACTCCGACAATGATGACGATACTGGGTCGTGGCATGTCCATTACTATATGTATCCACTCATCTACTGGCTGGAGCTGCTTACTGACTTTGGCTGTATGCAGGTGGCCGATTTTGATTTGCTGTATCTCACGGAGATTGATCCGCTTTGGTCAAACGATGAACTGACCTTCGTCCTCAATCCAGAAGTTGCGGTTTTTGCCAATCCCATCGCCCAAGCTGCGTGCGCTGCCGATTGTGTGGCTGCATCTGCCCATTTGCCAGTCAACGAGCTGTTTTGGTGTGCTGGCTGTCATGGTTCCATGTATCCGATGGATGGCAACATCCCTGCTGAGTATGGCCATGTCCAAGGGGCATCGCTTGCCGCAGAGCGCTTCATCTTCAAATTGCACCGTCAACTGATAGCCTGGCAGCATTCTGGTAGCGGTTATGTCTGCCAGAACGGTCCAAACCCGCTTATCAAAAAGTCCGAGTACCGGCTTCAACTCGTCAATCCAGTTCCCAATGTTGCCGGGCGATGGGCTTGTCCGACCATCGGCGCCTCAAATGTTCTCTACGAGATAGGAAAAACCATCCCCGTCATAGGCGAAGATTATGGTTTTCTCGTTTGGAAGAAGGAGAATTGCTGTGTTTTCTAAAGCCGCACTTTTATCATCGCTTGTCGTCATTTTTGGGTTTCAGAGCACTGCATATTCCCAAGATGCTCCGCCTATCGATCAAGAAAAAATTGACGCGGCGATTGAGGAGATAACACCGGGTGTATCAGCCTTTGCCGCAGAAGTCGCAAAAAGGGCGGAAGCCTATACAGAGGAAGCGCATGAGCTGACAGAGACGGTGATGTCTCGCCTAGGGCGGGACCTCGATGTTGGAGACACGAGCATCGACTCCATCTTAGCGCTCGCCCCCCAAATTGCGGAAACCCGCGAACAAGCTGCCAATACATCCCTTGGTGTCATTGTTTTCGC
>CALFRH010000492.1 GCA_937919225.1 uncultured Parvularcula sp. | reverse complement strand
TAAAAAACCAAGAAGAAAATATCCATGGCGCGGGCAATAACAGTAACGAAGAACACATATATAGAGGCGGCGACGCGCTCTTCCAGGGTTGTTTGGGAACGAGGAAGGGTGGTCATGCCGCTGCCGACGCTCCCGGTTAAGGCGAGTAGGGCAGGAATGTCATCGGGCGTCGTCGGACGAATAAGAAAAGGCGTCACAGAACAATCTTTCAAGAAAGCAATGATTTTTCAGGGCCCAGTTGGACCGTACTTCACCAAGACAGACGCTCTAAACGCCAGGGTCAATCGGCATATTGCTGAGTCAATCGCTTGGAAAGGTGACGAGTAGAGTGAAGTCGTTAATTAAGGTTAACGGCGTGTCCCCCAAGAAAGGTTAATGACACCCCAGTAAAGTGTAAGTGTATATATTGTTATCGTTAACCACTTTTTTCTTTGCATTAAGAATTCATTAAGCTAAATTTCAACCACTAGGGGTTCTCATGTTTATTATTTTTAGTGCCTAAATAGGTTTATGAGTTGAAGCAATGACTAAGCATTATACTGAATTAACAGGTGCAATTGGCAGCCGAGTCCAGTTCGGGGTGCCTCGATTCGATGCTGATACTTATTTTCTTAACGCCGCCCCCATTGTTCGAATTGGGGAAGGTGCGTTTGCTCTTAAGGATATTGGAGCGCTTGAATTCAGCATCCTCAGTCATGAAACGATCCCTCTTGATGCTGATAAAGCCTCGGTCGAGGCGGTGTTCGAGCAAAATGGCGTAGAGATTGCCAAGGTCGTGATTTTGACACCCACAGCGCCGGTAGACGGGGTGATAGAGTGTCGCCTGTTCGATCGCGTGATCGATCTTGACCAACTCAGTCATGAGAACGCCGCAGCGGTGGTGACCACCAAAAAGGTGTACAGCGCGCCCCGTCATTCATCTGCAGTCCCGCCAGAGTACAAGATATTCTGCGCGGATATTCTCGATTTGTTGGCGACACACCGTCGTCAGTTAAGTGAGGATATTGAGCCCTTCGCCGCGTCCCTAACAGCTGGGGAGAGGGGCGCTCTTGACGGTGAAATTGAGCAGGCCGTTCGCGATGATTGGATGGCTATGATGCGTCGCGGCGATGATCTTATTTTACCGTTGAAAAACGATCCAGATACCCGCCAAAAATGGAAGCGGTTCACGGAGAATTTGGTGACTCGCGAGCTTTGCGCTGCCCCTAATTGGGAGCGTAGCTATGCCAAGCCCATGGGATATCCTGGCGATTATAAGATTATGGATGACGTCTATAGTCACCGGCCGTGTGGTGATGATATCTACACGCGGTATTTGTATATTCTTGGTCTCATCACAGGGTGGCCGATTGCCACACGGATGGAATATATCAGTCGCGAAATTCATCAGTTGGCCGAGAAGCGCCCTGACCACAACCACTTCCATGTTATGAGTATTGGGTCCGGTCCCGCTGTAGAGATTCAGCGTTTTTTCAAGAATGTTGGTCCCCGGGCTGAGGGGTACTCGTTTACTTTGGTCGATCCGGAGGCGCAGGCCTTGGAGCACGCCATCAAGCACATTTATGCGAGTATCAAAAATTCAGTATCATCTGTGGTGGTTAGTGGGATGAACACATCCTTTACGGACATGCTACGTCCAATGAGTACATTCCGTCATCTGCCGCCACAGGATCTCATTTATTCTGCTGGTTTGGTTGATTACTTAAATCCAAAGCTCGCAAGATCGTTGATCGGTAAGCTATTTGAGTGTTTGCGTCCTGGCGGATCGGTTATCATTGGTAATGTGAACGATGCAGGTCTTGGGAACTACTGGCCCCTTGAATATGCTCTTGATTGGACTTTGTACTTCCGAAATCTCGAGGAGATGCACGACATTGCGGACGGCATCGCGGGGCATGTGTCCGTAGAGCCCGACGAGAGTGGCGCGATGTACATGTTGAAGGTGACGAAGCCTGAATGAGGTGACTGAGTAAAGGGTCTGAACAGCGAGGACGAACTGGTGCGGAGGGTTACGAGGAGGCCAAAGGCAGCCTGTGGAAAGCGCTCAAGAGTCTTTGGCGCTTTTCCACCGCAGACGTTGTGTGGTAAACAAATCCCTAATGGAACAAACAATTAACAGCGCAGCTGCAGCACGCCCCCGAATTTCGGGGGTGGCTTGGCCGACTATCTTGCTGGCAGGCATTCTTGCCCTGGCAATTGCCGCGTCCACCGCGGCAGCGCTTGTCGGTGGACTGCCCTACTGGGGCAGCGTGATTATAAATTTCTTCTGCCTCTATTTGTCGACCCATGTCATTCATGAGGCCGTGCATCGGAACATTTCAGGCGTTCAGACGGGGGCCAATTGGCTAAATGATGCCTTGGGCACCGTGTATTCGTTCTTTTTGTTCCTCCCTTTTTCAGTGTTTCGGGCGGTGCACTTGGTTCACCATCGCACGACCAATGACCCAGACCTTGATTGCGATATGTGGGTGGCGCGGAAAAACCCGGTATGGGTGGCCTTAAGCTGCTGCACGCTTATCATCGGATACGAGCTTCATGCTTATAAGCTGGTTCGTCGGGGGTTAGCGCCCAAGTCCATTATCTGGCACATTTGGATTCAGCGGATGGTGTCGATCACATTGATATTGATCGCCTTTCTCGCTGGATATGGCACAGAGGCGATGGTGCTGTGGTTTCTGTCGGCCTTGCTGGTGCTGCCAGCGTTCTCTTTCTTTTTCGCCTACATTGTTCACCACCCCCACGACACCCAGGACCGGTATCAATCAAGCCGTGTTTGGCTGGCGAAGAGCCCATGGGCGCAACAGGCCATGACCCTGCTGCTGATGGGTCAAAACTACCATTTGCTTCACCACCTATACCCACGGGTTCCCTTCTACGCCTATCCTAGCACCTTCCGTGATGTCCGCCCCCAGCTTGAGCGCGAGGGCGCCGCGATCCGGACCATTTCGCTTTAGCCGTCTATTTTTTGAGAAAAACATGTCCGTTACCGCCCGCGATTTGAGCAAAGTCCAACGCCCCGCGATGGCCGGTGTGGCCTGGCCCAGCGTGATGTTGTTCTTTGGGTTGGTGAGCGTCGCCGTCATCAATATCGCGTTGGCGATGTCGGGTTTTGTTCCGCTGTGGGTGGGCGGCCTTGTGAACTTTGTGGTTCTCTACCTGTCCGCCCATATCAACCACGAAGCGACCCACAAAAACCTCTCCGGCACGGTTGCGCGGGCTCACTGGTTGAATGAGGGTATTGGACAGTTTGGGAGTTTTTGGCTGTTCCTCCCATTCCCGGCCTTTCGGGCTGTGCATCTCACTCACCATCGGGTGACTAATGACCCTGCGTTGGACTGTGATATGTGGTTCGCCGTCAAACATCCTCTGTCCGTTCTTCTGCGTTGTTGCTCCCTGCTTGTGGGGTATGAGATGACGTTGCACCGCCTGGTTCGGCGGGGCATTGTTCCTAAATCGGTGATTTGGGAGACGATGGCCCAGCGCCTTGGCTGGTTGGCGCTTGCGGTGGCCCTCACGGCTCTGGGGTTTGGTACCGAAGTCCTGGTCCTTTGGGTGCTGCCCGCCCTCGCTGTTATGCCGGTATTAGCGTTCTTGTTCGCGTACGTCGTGCACCATCCACATAGCGACCAAGGGAAGCTCCAGGCGAGTAATATTTGGCTCACCCGTCAGAAGCGTCTGCAACCGTTATTGACCGGTATCTTCCTCTTTCAGAACTACCATTTGGTGCACCACCTCTACCCGCGCGTGCCCTTTTATCGGTACGGAGAGGTTTATCGGGAGCAGCAGGAAAAACTGAAGAGCCAAGACGCAGCGATTAAACCCATATAACGCCTCGTGATCGATCAGGAGTGCCCATTCCATTGGTGGGCCATTGCGCCGGGATTGAGCCGGTCTCTATTGGCGGCACCTGGCGATCAGTTTGGACTTCTACTCGCCTGACCTTCTACGCGGCACTTTTCTTTTCGGCGTCATCCTCAGCCAAGATAGGGAACGCAATTCGCGCAAGTGTGCCGTGGTTCGGGACGCTTGAATAATAAAGCTGACCACCGCCATGCCGCACTAAAATGCGCGCCAGTGAAACCCCGATCCCGAGCTTGTCACCGCCCATATTGCGGAATTCATCAATTTTATTGAGGGCGTCGCCCACGCGATCAATATCGCCTTCAGGAATGCCTGGGCCATTGTCCTTGATCGATAAAACAACTTGTTGGCCGATGAGTTCCGTCCAAACCTTGAGGTCGCTGCCTGGTGGAGAGTACCGAACGGCATTGTCGATAAGCTCTTCAATCGCGCGAATGACGTGGCGGGTATCCAAGAAAAGCGGTGTTTCGCAACAATCGATCGCGAGACTTATTTTCTTCGAATCGATGGTGTCCTGATGCCGATAGATCGCTTCATGGACCATTCTTGCGGCATTTGATTTTTGAGGCTGCGATGTAATCAGCCCGGCATCCGCTCGGCTATAGTCAAGAATACGCTGGCTTTGGTGAGAGAGGGATTGCCCGGCACGGTGGATTTCCTCCGCAAATGTCTTTGTATCTCGTACACTCTCGTCCGTGTCTTCGGCTTGCTCGATGATTTGGGCATATCCGATAATTTGATGAAGAGGCGTTTTGACCACGTGCCCCAGCACATTGAGCAGGGCATTTTTGCGTTGGCTTGATCGCGCCGCTTCGTCGGCCATGACTTGTACTTGGGCGTAGTATCTCTCTTTGTCGCGGTGGTGGAGGAACTCAAGGCGCCGATTTCGTTCAAGAAAGTAGTTGAGCATGGCACAACTGATAAGGATCAGTGCCAGGAAAAAGTGGCCAGCAGTCAGGTCGCTACTGGGCTCAAACTGTAGCGTGGCTAGGAAAAAGCACGTGTACGTAAATATCAAAAGACCAGCGCAAGCGGGAAAGTTGATCCGGCTGAGGGACGAAAACACGATGGCGACGTGTAGCATTCCGACATAATAAGGGGGAGAAACGCTCCCAACCGCAAAAATCATCGCTCCAATCGCGGCTGCAGCACCTCCCACCACAATGACGGAGACAATCTGGATATGGCGTCTGCCGCTGTCAGTGAACGTCCAGATGATAAGCGAAATCGTGGAGGGGACCAAAACCAGTCGGAAGATAATCGCCCACTTTGCGGTCTCTCCTAAGGTGAGCCAGTCAAGAAACCCGTAGGAGAGGAAAATAATCGTTCCTGAAATCAGAACGAACTGATCAGTCGACGTCGACAGGTCCCGTGAGTAGCTGCGAAAAGCACTCTCGAGTTTTTCATCCTGAAAACTAACCGACCATCGGTCTAGTTTCGTTTCAAGTGAGGATAAGGGTGTCTCTGCCACAATAAAACTCGTCGTACAGTGCGATGGTTAAGATTCTGACGATGAGACTGGCGAAAGTAGGGCCTCCAAAGCCTTTGAGGGGGCATCCGTGTCTTTTTTTTAGACGTTCACCATCCTCTCCCCTTGGTGCGACGTTTTGGCGTCATGGCTTCTCCCGGATCAGGGGAACCAATTGTCTTCCCGGTGTGTTGACGATCTAGGTTTAAGCGCGATGCCATTCAGGCAGGTCGCGGACAGGGAGCCTATGTTCCATGGCTGTCGGCACGGATCAGTTTGTCAAAGCAACCATTAGACGGGCCATGTCGGCCCCGCTTTTGTCCTTGGAGGAGGAGCTGCGGCTCACCCATCTTTGGCGCGATGAGGCCGATGAGGCGGCCCTTGCGGCGCTCACCGAGGCTCATATGCGGATGGCGGTCTCCACTGCGATCAAGTTTAGGGGGTACGGGTTACCGCTGGGGGACATGATTCAAGAAGGGGCCATCGGATTATTGGAGGCAGCACGCCGGTTTGACCCAGACCGGGAGGTGCGGTTTTGCACCTATGCGGGGTGGTGGATCCGGGCGTCGATGCAAGACTACATCCTGCGGAATTGGTCCATTGTGCGGGTGGGATCAAAATCGGCCCATAAGACCATCTTTTTTAATTTGAGCCGTATACGCTCGATGATCGAGGAAGCGGACGCTGCGCCGCTTGTTGCCCGCAAAAAGGCAGCTGAACGGTTTCGGGTGAGCGAGAACGATATTGATCTCATGACGTCCCGTCTTGGTCGGCGAGATCAGTCGCTCAATACGACTCTCACCGATGATGGCGACACGGAACGTCAGGAGTTGATCCCTGACGAGCGTGCTGCGCCGGACGAGACGGCGGAAGATGCGATTGATGGCGACAAGCGCAAGATCCTTATCGATACCGCTATGCAAGCTCTCTCGGATCGCGAACGATTTATAATTGAACGCCGCTTTTTTGGTGAAGATAAAGTGACCCTCTCGCATTTGGGGCAAACGCTGTCGCTCTCAAAGGAGCGGGTTCGACAAATCGAAAAGCAGGCGATGTTGAAGCTGAAGGGGGAACTAGAATCAGTTGCCCCATCTGGCGTGCTTTGACAGCGAAAAGCGTTGCGAGATCGACACAGCAGCCTGGCCAATGCGCCAATATTGCTAACATGATGATGAATAGGGCGAATTTGTCTTAAAATCGACGCAAATACTCGACAGCTAGCGTCTTTAGGGCAACAGCAGGCTCATTTGCGCTCTGCATAGGGGCAAAAAAAGAGTTAATCCTGGTTCCCAACTTCGTATTTCGCCGGTAAGGAACTTACTGGCAAGTCATGTGTTGACCAATTTAATGCACCAGCGTTGGGCAACAACTGTTAAATCGTACCTTAGGAGGGGATGATGAAATTAAAACTCGCTCTGCTCGCAGCGGCAGGCTCTTTTGCGATGATTTCGGGCGCTCAGGCGCAAGACTCAGGGTATTACGGCGCTCTTGGTGCTGGTATTGTACTCGAGTCCGATGACAATGATTTTGAGAGTGGTGACTCTCTCCCAGCGGCGTTTGATTCCGATCTCGACCTCGGTGACGACATCGCTCTTTACGGCGCTATCGGTAAGTACTTCGACAAAGGCTTCCGTGGTGAAGTTGAATTGGCAACTCGCACCCAAGAAGTTGAAGGCCTCACCAATATTGGCGCTAACTTCCCGTCGAGCGGCGCGCTCGGCGATTTCTCAGTCACCACGCTGATGCTCAACGCTTATAAAGACTTCAGCATTGATGCAGCAGGTCGTTTGAACCCATATCTCGGCGCTGGTGTCGGTGTCGCTCGCGTACGTCCAGATTTTGACAATCTCGGCGCGACGGCAGCAACGACGCCTGGCGGCATGAACATTTCCAACGACATCGTGATCGCTGACAAAGATTACGTTGCCGCTGTTCAAGGGATGGCTGGTCTGACCTTTGACTTTACCGAAAACATGATGCTCGACGTTCGGTACCGTTACCTGCTGACCGACGAAGCTGATTTCGGCGCGTATGTGAACACACCAGGTCCTCTTGCGACCATCGACAGCGACTATGACGCTCACGAGTTCACCGCTGGCTTCCGTTGGAACTTCGGCGCCACTGCTGCGGCTCCTGCGCCAGCGCCAGTGACGATGAAAACTTGCTTCGACGGATCTAGCATTCCTGTGAATGAGCAGTGCCCAATCATCGATGACACGGATGAAGTCGTCGATATGGATCCACTGGTTGTCTACTTCGACTTTGCGAAGTCCAACCTCACTGACGCAGCTCAAACACTGATTGCAGCTCGCGCTGAAGAAGCTCTTGAAGGTGACGTTCAAACCGTGACCGTTTCTGGCCACACAGACACTGTGGGTTCAGCTGCTTCTAACATGCGTCTGTCTCAGCGTCGTGCGAACGTCGTTCGTGAGGCACTGATCCAGAACGGTGTTGATGCTGACTCTATCGAAGTTGAGTACTTCGGTCAGTCCAAGCCTGCGAAAGAAACACCTGACGGGACGCGTGAGCCGCTCAACCGTCGGACCGAAGTACAGTTCAGCTTCTAAGTAAGCGAACCGTCTAACGGTACAGTCTTAGACCGGCGCTCCTTCGGGGCGCCGGTTTTTTGTTGGTTTGTTGATGCCAGGCGGCTTTGGTTAAAGAGTTTAGAGCCCGTTAAGGCTCATGCCCCATGGAAAGATCCATGACGGGGTCGCGCAAAACCTCAGGGCCACAGAGGCGAAAAAAGACGAGCGCTCAGCGACGGCGGGCAGCTCGGCCCCAGGCGCGTGCGGCAAAATCGAACCGCTCTCCCACCGGGCGGTCCACCACCGCGAAGCGCCGTCCCCCCAAAAAGACGACCAAGAAACGGTCAGTGCGTCGTACCCAAGCGCGGCGACGGGGCAGCTTACCGCCTATCCCCGGATGGGTCCCTGCGCTTGCGGGGTTCGCCACGCGGGTGGCCGCCGTCGCCTTTGTGGCGGTGGTTGCGGGGCTTGGTTTCTTGGCGTGGTATGGGCGAGATCTGCCGCCGGTGGCGAACTTTGCGGAGGCGCGCAAACAGCCCCGCATCACCGTCCTCGACCGTCATGGCCAAGAAATCGGGGTCCATGGGCAGGACCGAGGCGCCCCGGTCACTGCTGACGCTCTCCCCCAGCATGTGGTGCAAGCGTTCGTGGCGACAGAGGATCGGAATTTCTTCCACCATGTTGGTGTGAATCCCATTGCAATCCTTCGTGCACTGATGGTAAACGTGCGTGAGGGCGGTGTCGCCCAGGGGGGGTCCACCATTACCCAGCAATTGGTGAAGAACCTCATTCTCACACCCGAACAGACCTTGAAGCGCAAAGCCCAGGAAATGTTGCTGGCGCTGAAGATTGAAATGCAACTCGAGAAGGAGGAGATCCTCTCTCTTTATCTCAACCGTGTTTACTTTGGGTACGGCGCATATGGGATTGAAGCAGCCGCCCGCCGGTATTTCGGCAAAACGCCCCAAGAGCTGACGATTGGGGAGGCTGCCATGCTGGCGGGCCTTCTTAAAGCGCCCTCTCGCTACTCACCAAAGTCCAATGCCGCCATCGCACGCGATCGGGCTCAAGTCGTGCTCGCTGCGATGGTTGATGCTGGGTTCTTGAAGGCGTCCACGGCCAAGCATATCAAAGCATCCGGTATTGCCACCGTTATTGAGGATGACCGTCGACTTGACTACGCCGTTGATCACGCGGTGGCGGAGGCCGAGCGCCTATTGGGCGGGTTTACCCACGACGTTGTTCTGCACACAACTCTTGATGCGTCTCTGGTCCACCAGATGGTCGCCGCCCGGCAGTTGGTGGCGGATGGAGACCCTCTATACACAGATGAAGTGCAAACCGCTGCGCTTATTCTTGAGGAGGATGGGGCCATTCGCGGCCTTATTGGGGGAAATGATTATCGCCACTCGGTCTATAATCGAGCAACCCAAGCCATGCGCCAGCCTGGTTCTGTCTTCAAGCCTTTTGTCTATCTCGCCGCCCTTGAAGAGGACTGGCGGCCAGAAGATTTGATTGACGATTCGCCCATCGAGATTGGTAAATATCGGCCTCAGAACTACCGTGATCGGTATTATGGCGAAGTACCACTGACGGAGGCGATGTCGCGGTCCTTAAATGCGGCGGTCATCCGGCTGCAAGAGGAGATTGGTCGCCACCGGGTCGTGAACGTCGCCCGGCGCGCAGGGTTCCCGCCGATCAACGATAGCGGACCCGCACTAGCGCTTGGGGTGTTGGAGGCAACGCCTCTTGATGTCGCCCAGAGCTTTCTTCCTCTATCTAATGGCGGCTATCCCTATACGCCCTATATTCTTAACCGGATCGAAAGTACCGAGGGGGAGCGCCTTTATGTCTATCGGGCCCCCATGCCCGCTGCCGCGTTCGATCCTGAGATATTGGCCGCATTTGATCATATGATGTATCAGGTGGTGCGCTCGGGCTCTGGTTTCCGGGCCCACGTGCCCGGTCATTATGCGGCTGGGAAGACCGGGACAAGCCAGGATAGCCGGGATGCCTGGTTCGCCGGATATGCCAGTGGGATGGTCGGCGTTGTTTGGCTTGGTAAAGATGACGACACGCCCATGGGTACGGGGCGTCACTCAATTTCTGGAAGTGGATCTCCCGCTCGCCTATGGTCAGCGATGATGACCGCAGCGCTCACCGATCGTCCCGCTCGGTTACCGCGCCCCTATACCCCCAAACCACGGGCTAAGACCCTGTTTGATCATTTATCGGACATTCTTGGGGGTAAAAAAGCTTCGCAGGTGGATGATAATGCTGTCGAGTCGCAACCTAAGGCGCAAGATGACCTTTCTCGCCTCCTGGAGGATATGACGCTTTAAGCGGCTAAATCGTCGGGCGTTGTCTCGCCATAGGCATGGAGTTCCGCGCCAAAGTCTCGGAGCCATTTTTCAGCACTGCGATAGTCGGGATCGAGCTTCCTCACCACCGCCCAAAAGGCTGGTGAGTGATCCATATGAAGTCGATGAGCTACCTCATGGGCCACCACATATCTAAGGACGGCATGGGGGGCGAATATGAGGCGCCAGTTAAAGCACAATACGCCCTCTTGGGTGCAGGATCCCCAACGGCTGGTCATCTGCCGTACTGTCACCCCACGGACGGATACATTCGCCAAGGCCGCCAGGCGTTGTGCTTCAACTTGACATGCATCAAGAGCAACTTTGCGTAAGCTTGTTTCCACCCGTCGCGCCATGGCTTTGGGTGTTATGCCGCCGGTGATAAGCTGATCATGCTCGAGCCGGGCGGCACGGCGAGGGTTAGGGTCCGCAACGATGAGGGTAGGGGTACCAAGGACCGGTAGAATAGTTCCCGGTGTAAAGGGGATGGGGGTTGCCGCTTCACCAAGCCGATCCGCAATCCAATCCTTCCGTTCAGTAACCATTTTTAGGGCGGCGCGAACATGACGTTTGGATGGGCAGGTGACCCTCACCGTGTTGGGCCGAGCGAGGCGCAGGATAAGGCGCCGGGCGCGCGGGTCCACACGGATCTCCACCGGCAGGGTTTGTCCCGCCAGCTCCACCGTTCCGCCATCAATCCGGTCAACGCCCATGAAACATGATACCTTTATCCGAATGGGTCTCGGGCCCTCCCAGGTTTGTGGGGCCGCCATTTTCAATTGAGCCTGTCATCATAGGGTGCGTTGCGCGCTCTGCCTATGGAGGAAGGCGGGGGACAGCGCAGCTTTTTACCCACGCTTTGCGCGGTAGCCCACCGGGGCGGGCGTTTCGATTGAATCGCACCGATGCTGGGGAGGCGTCGTTCTTCGCGCGTGCTCCGACTTTCCCTGATCCAATGCGATCGCTATCGCGCCGGGAGCATTGGGGGTGTCGGACTTCTGCGCGTCGCCCCCTGGGCGCGGGCGGCCGAACCGCGTATAGACCCTCTCGAACGGAGGTATGGATGGACGGCGCGCCCACAGGAGCGACACAAAAGAGCCCATTGGGCGGCAAATCCCAAGAGGGTGCTGCCCCTCCGGCCGGGGCGGGCACTCCTAAGAAGGCGGCGGCCATGACCCCGATGATGGCCCAATATCATGCTATAAAGGCCAAAGCGGGCAACGCCCTTTTGTTCTACCGCATGGGAGACTTTTACGAGCTGTTTTTTGATGACGCGATTACGGCGTCAGCGGCACTCGACATTACTCTAACCGCCCGCGGTAAGAAGGACGGTGAGAGCATTCCCATGTGCGGGGTGCCCTTTCATGCTGCGGAAACCTATCTGGCGCGCCTGATCAAAAAAGGCTTCTCGGTCGCGATTTGTGAACAGACCGAAGACCCAGCGACGGCAAAGAAACGGGGCGGCAGCAAAGCCGTGGTGGCCCGTGACATCGTCCGTGTCGTGACACCAGGGACCATTACGGAAGACGCGCTGCTTGATGCCCGTGCCCATAATCATCTGGCCTCCCTGGCGTTGGTCCGCGATGACGCTGCGTTGGCCTATGTGGATCTATCGACGGGAGATGTGGCGGTCCAAGCCATGGCGCCCACGGATGTTGGCGATGCGATTGCAGCTCTCAATCCGGCGGAACTTCTCTTTGCCGATGGGGACGAGGGGGCGCTCTCTTTGTTGGGGGAGGGAGAAAGGGCGGCGCTTAGTCCGCTGCATACGTCTTATTTTGACCCCAAATCGGGTGCCACTCGGGTGGCAGAAGCCTATGGCGCTGCAACAACCGATGGCTTTGCGGCCTTTTCCCGTGGTGAAATGGCTGCGCTGGGCGCGTTGTTTGGCTATTTAGCAATCACACAGCTTGAGGCGATGCCGCGGCTGAAACCGCCTATCCGGACAGAGACGACCGGTGTGATGGCCATTGATGGCCCCACACGTACGTCCCTCGAACTCACTCAAGGTCCTGACGGTACGCGAAAAGGCTCCCTTCTTGAGGCGGTCGATCGCACCCGTACACCGGGTGGAGGCCGGCTTCTGTCCCGTTGGCTATCGTCACCATTGACGAGCGTTAGCGGTATCGCTGATCGTCAGGATGCGGTGGGCCTCTTATTGGAGGATGCGTCGTTGCGGGCGCAAGTGGCCGATGAGGTGGCAGCGGCGCCGGATCTCGCCCGCTCTTTGTCGCGCCTCTCCCTAGGGCGAGGAGGCCCCCGGGATTTGGCCGCGGTGCGGGACGCCCTCACGGCGGCCCGGGGCGTGGCAAGTTTACTAAAGGACCCCGGATTCGGTCTTACGTTGCCCCCCTTGCTCGAAAAAGCCTCCCGAGAGGCGGAAGGCGCGGATATAACAGGGTTCTCTGACCTCATTGCCACCCTGTCGTCGGCGCTTAAGGCCGAACTGCCGGCTCTGGCGCGGGATGGTGGGTTTATTGCCCCGGGGTTTCGTCCTGATCTTGACGAGCTACGAACCCTCAGCACAGATGCCAAACGAGTGATCGCGGGCCTTGAGGATCAGTATAGAGATGAAACGGACATTAAGAGCCTGAAGATCAAACATTCGAAGGTCTTGGGCTATATGATTGAGGTGACCGCCACCCACGCGGAAAAGATGATGGCGCCGCCCCTAAACGAGGCCTTCCGCCATCGGCAGACTTTGGCCAATGCTGTACGCTTTACCACGCCGGATCTAGCGGACCTTGATGCCAAAATCGTCCGTGCGGGGGATCAAGCGCTTGCTCTTGAAACTCAGATCTATAATGAGCTTGTGGATAAGGTCATGGATCGGCACCAGGAGCTTTGCGCCTGCGCAGACGCCCTGGCATTGATCGATGTGGTGGCAGGCTTCGCCACTCTTGCTGCTGAGGGTGAATTTGTTCGCCCACAGATTGATGAGAGTGTCGCCTTTGCGATCGACGGAGGGCGGCATCCGGTGGTAGAACGGGCGCTCGCCCGTGGGCCGGGGGGAGAGGCCTTTATTCCCAACAATTGTCGCTTGAGTGATGGCAATGTGCCTGAACTCCTCCTGGTGACGGGCCCCAATATGGCGGGGAAATCGACTTTCTTACGCCAAAATGCACTGTTGACGGTGATGGCCCAGGCGGGGGCTTTTGTGCCGGCCCGCCAAGCATACATCGGTGTGGTCGACAGATTATTTTCCCGGGTGGGGGCGTCAGACGATCTGGCGCGGGGGCGATCCACCTTCATGGTGGAAATGGTGGAGACGGCGGCGATCCTTAACCAGGCAACTGGCAATAGTCTTGTTATCTTGGACGAGGTGGGGCGGGGGACATCTACCTTTGACGGATTGTCCATCGCCTGGGCGGCGGTAGAGCATCTTCACAACACGATCCGGTGCCGTGGCCTGTTTGCGACCCACTATCACGAGTTGACCCAGCTTGCTCATCCCCTTGCCCGCTTACGGAATATTTCCATGGCGGTGCGGGAATGGAAGGGCGATGTTGTTTTTCTTCATGAAGTGAAAGATGGGGCGGCTGATCGATCTTACGGCATTGCGGTGGCAAAGCTGGCGGGCCTGCCGCGTGCCGTTTTGGCGCGGGCGGAGGCGGTCCTTAAAACCCTTGAGGCCACTCGGCAGACGTCCGGCGGGGCCGATTTGCCTCTTTTTGAAATGGGCGAGGCGACATCACCCCCGCCAGAGTCCACCGCTCTCTTCGCAGAACCCTCAGCAACTGAACAAATGCTCGATGATGTGAACCCTGACCAACTATCGCCGCGTGAGGCGTTGGAGGTGCTTTATCGGCTTAAGGAGCTAAGGGAGACGTCGCCATGTTAGCGCCGTCGGCGGACGCCCATAGTCGCCTCCTGGAGACGGCTATTAAGGCTGTGCTTGATGATGGGGGCGCGTCAACCGACATTGGCGCTGTGCTGCGCCGTCACTGGCGGCAGGCTAAGGCAACGCTGTTCAGCCGCCATTTTTCCAACGGGTCTTTCTCCCCCTTTAACGGTGAGGGGGGAGCGATCAGCCGCGGGCTCTCTGAGACTATGGATGTAATTATCCGTACGCTGGCCCCGCTTGTCTGTGATGAGCGTATCGCGGTGCTCGCGACGGGTGGCTATGGGCGGGGGCGCCTTGCGCCTTTCTCTGATGTTGACCTTTTGGTTTTGGCTGATGGTGATGACCACGAAGCGCGGCTGGCGCCGTTCCTGTACGCCCTTTGGGATGGGGGGCTGCCCCTGTCGCATTCCGCCCACACGCCGGCGAGTGCGGTGGCGGCAGCGACCGATGACACTGTCACGCGGACAGCCTTTTTGGATGCACGCTTCTTGGTTGGGGATGAGGCGCTTTTTCATCGCTTCCAGGGGCGGTTTGACCGGCTTCGTCGGCGAACCTTGGCGGATTTTGTTGAGGCAAAATTGCGCGAACGGGATGACCGCCATGACAAGATGGGGGCGTCCCGCTACGCCATTGAGCCAGACATTAAGGAAGGGAAGGGCGGTCTTCGGGATCTTGATACGCTCCATTGGCTCAACCGCTATGTCTCCGGGTTTGACGTTGATGCGACTGCGGAGGTGGATAGCCTTGGTCTTTTTACGGCCGGTGAAGAGCGCCGCTTAAAGCGCATTACGGAGTTCTTATGGTCGGTCCGTGTCCATTTGCATGATGTCGCTGGCCGAGCGGAAGAAAAACTACAGTTTACGGTGCAACCTCACATTGCTGAGCGACTGGGCTTCGCTGACAAGGGCGGCAAGACAGGCGTCGAACGGTTCATGCGTTACTATTTCTTGAACGCGAAGGAGGTGGGTAAGCTGACGGGATCAGCCTGTGCGCTTCTTGAAGAAAGAGCGCTAAAGGAAACGCGCCTTGGCCGCCGGGTCGCCGGGGTGGTAGGCCGCTTTGTTCAAGAGACCGGGTTTGATGGATGTGACAATCTTCTGCGCCGCGGGGGACGGGTGACTTTCGTTGATCATGATGCCGCTTTGGAGCGGTCCGATGACGTCTTCTCCCTCTTCCTTGCCTCTGGTCGCCATCAGCTGCCGATCCATCCTGATGCCTTTAAGACGGCGAGCCGCGTTGCACGGCGCTTAATGCCCGCTGAACGGGAGCAAGGGGGACTTGCCGTCCTATTTCGCCAGATTTTACGTGAAAGTCCTCGCCTGGAAACGGTATTACGGAATATGACCGAGTGCGGTCTTTTAGGCCGGTACCTCCCTACATATGGCTCTGTTGTTGGAAAAGTCGAATACGGTTTATTCCGTCAATACACCCTTGATGAACATATTTTGCGATCGATCGGTGTTTTAAGCGATATGCTGAACGATCGAGATGATGGTCGATTTAAAATTACCAAGCCGCTCGCCAAGGAGTTTGGCGATCCTGCGCCGCTCTATCTCGCTTTACTGCTGCAGGAAACAAAAGGGGCGGTAAAGGGGGATGACAATGATGATCCAGTGGCGCGTGCAAGGGAGACCGCTTGGCTGGTGCTTGACGATGAGCCGCAGGCGGATCTTGTGGCTTTTGCGATTGAGTATCGCGACCTTCTGTTCCGTACGGCCTCACGCCGTAATGTGACAGACCGCCAACTGGTTGCGGGCTTAGCCACACAAATCGAAAGTCACAAACGCCTGGCTTGTATCGCCATCCTCACCAGTTGCCGTCACCGAACAGCGGGCCTGCGGTCATGGGAAGAGTACGCCAAGCGCGATGTCCGTTTACTCGTCCAGTCAATCGGGGCGCAGCTGGATGGCGGACAAGACGCCCTTGATTCCTTTTTGGAAGACCGCCGTCAGGGCTTGCGCCGTCAGGCACGAGGCCTGCTCTCCCCCGACGATGTTCCGCAATTTGACCGCTTCATCGAAGGCACCGGGCCCACCTTTTGGTCGATGACCGATGTCACATCTGCGGCGGATTTTTCTCTGCTCCTGGGGCAGGTGGATGCGGCGGGTGCGCGGGGCGGGGCAATGGTGGAGGTCGAACCGGGGGGGATGCTGACTATCCTTGTCTGTGGAGACGATAAACCGAATTTGTTTGCCGCTTGCGCGGGGGTCGTCGCGGAGATCGGTGGCACCGTGTGGGATGCGTCCGCTTTCCCGGTGAAAGGCCGTCCGGGGGAGCCGAACCATGCCTGTCTCATCTTTAAGGCCAACCGAGCGGGTCCGCCCCCTGGCCCCTTTCATGTGTCAACTGAGGAACAAGAAGCCATCCGTAGGCGGTTTGAGGAAATAGCGCGGGAGCAGGGTTCGCCCCCCCGGGTGCCCGCTCCTAATATTGGTGACCGGCGGGCGGTCTTTGATGTGGCCTCTCAAGTACGTGAAGATGGGACTCTATCGGCCGAAGCGTTGATCGTCGAGGTGGAAGCGCTCGACCGTCCAGGCCTTTTGTTCTACCTGGCGAGCGCTCTGGCGCAGATCGATGTGTCCATCCAACTGGCGTTTGTGGCCACCTATGGTCACAGGGCCGTGGACACATTTTACTTGCAAGAAGCCAACGGTGATAAGATTTCGGATCCCAAGCGGATTGAAGACATCCGTCACCAGCTACTGAGTACCCTTGAAGCCATTTAGGGATGAGTGGACGATTTATGACTGACAATGTGCCCGAATATACCGTTACGGAGCTGGCGGGAAAGGTCAAAAAAACTGTTGAGGACGCCTTTGGGTATGTCCGTGTACGGGGAGAACTTGGCCGGGTCACCAAAGCGGGTTCTGGTCATATCTATCTTGATCTAAAAGATGACCGGGCTGTGCTATCATCGGTGATCTGGAAGGGCTCCGCCAGCCGGATGAAAATCGCCCCGGAACAGGGGATGGAGGTGGTGGCCACCGGCCGGATGACCACCTTCCCCGGGCAATCCCGGTACCAATTGGTTATCGACACTCTGGAACCAGCTGGCGCAGGGGCGCTGATGGCGCTGCTTGAGGCGCGAAAGAAGGCGCTGGCGGCCGAAGGGTTGTTTGATGAGGCGAAGAAGAAGCCTTTGCCCTTTTTGCCGGATGTCATCGGCGTGGTGACATCCCCCTCTGGGGCGGTCATTCGTGATATCTTGCACCGCTTGCGGGATCGGTTCCCGACCCATGTCCTTGTCTGGCCAACCTTGGTGCAGGGCGAGACAGCGGCGCCGAAAATTATTGCGGGCATTGAAGGGTTTAATCGTCTGCCAGCGGATGGTCCGGTGCCGCGGCCTGATGTTCTTATTGTTGCCCGTGGGGGTGGGTCTTTAGAAGACCTGTGGTGCTTTAATGATGAAGGGGTGGTGCGCGCCGCCGCGGCCAGCCAGATCCCACTCATCTCCGCGGTGGGGCATGAGACGGACACGACCCTTATTGACTTTGCCGCTGCTCGGCGGGCACCAACACCCACCGCCGCGGCGGAAATGGCAGTGCCCGTCCGGCTAGAACTCCTTCAAGAGACCGGTGCGCGGTCGGCGCGTCTTTCCCAAGCCATGCTGCGACTATCCGAACGTCGACAATTGGCCCTAACGGCGGCAGTGCGGGGCCTTGGTCGACCTGAGGGGTTGCTGGAGCCTGCGGAGCAGCGCCTGGATCGGGCGGCTGAACGGTTGGGCAGTGGCCTGCGGCGGGTGTTGGACGCAGCCTCGGTCCGCTTTGGTGCGGCGCGGGGCGGCATGACGCCAGCGCGGGTGCGCCAGCGGGTGGAGATGGCGAGCCAGCAATTGTCCGCTTCTGCCGTCCGTGTGGAGCAGGCGCCTGCTCGCCTGGTTGATCGTGCTGCAGAGCAATTCGCGGCCCGTCGTTTGCCGCTCGGCGCTTTGCGGCAGCGTTTTGATCAGCAAGCCGCCCTTTTGGCGACCCGTGGTCGGCTTCTTGAGAGCTATTCCCACAAATCCGTGTTGGCTCGCGGCTTTGCGTTAGTGCTCGGGGCGGATGGCTCCGTGGTCCGCCGGGCCAGCGATGTGACCTTTGGGATGACAGCACGACTTCAGTTTACCGATGGCGAGCGGGCCATCCAATTTGGGGAGGAGCAGGAGCCTGATCCATCGCTAAAACGGCCCCCTAAGAAGAAGGCAAAACCCACTCCGAAAACTAAGAACCAGGGTGGGTTGTTTGATTAGGTAAGAGGTCAGCCTGGGGCGGGTGGTGCTGCGGTCCATTGAAGACAGGTGGGCCTGTCAAACGGGGAGGCGGCGGCAAGATTATCAAGCTCAACTCAAGCTTGACGTTGTGGCGCCGGATCTGTATCTGCCGCAGCTCTAAAATTATTTCCGTTGAAGGTCCCGCACCATGAAAGTCCGCAGCTCGATCAAGTCGTTGAAAAAACGCCATGCCGATTGCCGTGTGGTGCGTCGGAGGGGCCGCATTTACGTCATCAACAAGACTCAACGACGGTTTAAGGCTCGCCAGGGCTAAGCGTCCTAGCGCTTTCCCAATAAAAGCTCGTAACCATACACTCGGGCTGCATTGGCGTTTCGCGAGGCTTACGGTAGTCTCCCCCCATGCGTGCCGTCTTCCTATTCTTACTCCTTTTCGTTGCTATCAGCCCAGCGCGCGCCGATCAGCTTGATCCGGCGCTTGAGGAGCTGTTTGACCAGCTTCGGCGAGGAGAGGGGGAAGTTGAGTCGCTCCAATTTGATATTCAGGCGGCATGGTTGCGCGCCCCCGAGGCGGGTATCGGCATTTTGGTGAACCGCACGATTGAGGCCCTAGAGGCGGAGGATGCGGCGACCGCCGGGGTTCTTATTGACCATGTCACGGGCCTTGCGCCCCACTATGCTGAGGGCTGGATGCTTAAAGGGCACCTAGCGCTTCTCGGCGATGATCGGGTGGCGGCGGAACTGGCGTTTGGCAAAGTGGTGGCGCTTGAGCCGCGGCATTTCTTGGCATTGGAGAAGCTTGGTGACCTCGCCCTCTTGTCGGGGGATGAGGAACGGGCGCACAAGCGTTACCGCGAGGCGCTCGACTGGAATCCGCATTTAGAGCAGGTGCGGGAACGGGCTGATCGCCTGCGGGCGGCCCTAGGGGGGCAGGAGATTTAGGCCATGGGGTTTATGGGGTGGTTCACCCTTCTTGCGGGCTGTGTTCTTCTCTATGCGGCCTATCGGGAGGTGCGCCAGAGAATGGCGACCCAAAAGCAAACGCCGAGGGGGTTTACCCAAGGGCGCGCGACGGCGCCGCGGCTTGTCGAGACCCTGACCGACCCGCGGGAGGCGGCGTCTATCTTATTGGTGCAGATGGCTCTTTATCGTGGCCAAGTGACCCTCGCCCAGAAGACGCAGATTATGGCGATGATGCAGGATACCTTCGGAAGTGACGAAGACGAGGCAGAGGGTCTTTTCTCTTTCGGTCGCATGGCCGTGGGACAGCTGGGGGATGTGTCAGCATCTTTAAAGCGTCTTCTTCGCCCGTTAGCGGAGCGGTGTACTCTTGCCGAAATGAAAGACCTTGTGGGGATGATGCACGCGGTCGCGGCGGCTGATGATCAGAGCCCCACAGTAGAGCAGTGTAAGCTAGTGGACGCGGTGAGGGCGGAGCTCAAACTGCCAGTTGATGGAGATGCGCTACCGTGAGGATGCGCGACACTGCCGTAAAAGCCCCATAGTAAGAGAGCGCACGCGTCTCTGAGGTCGTCGCTATACGAATGCATCATGCTAAAGCATGCCATAGGATGGGCTGACGATGCAGACCGGCCCGCTTTATTCGCGCGAACCAGATGTGTATGTCGATGAGTGGCGACGTCTATTTAAGGGACCGGCATGTCGGATTACAAATACCACCTCGATGAGCGCAAACTGGCCCCTATCAAGAGCGTGTTTACCTCGCGAGTAGGCGATGGGTCCGGTGATCATCAGCAGGCCTTCTTTGACATGCTTGATATGCTGCTTCTTCTTCGCCAGGGCGGCACCATGCTCGATATTGGCTGCGGCTTTGGCCGGGTTGTGGATGTTGCCAAAGATAGAATGTCAAAGGTCGTAGGGCTTGAGCCTGATATGGATCGCTTTGTCGCTTGCCGTGATGCCTACGAAACATCGGCTAGTGTCAGCATCATTCATGGCACGACATCTGACCATCTTGCCCAGGCGCCGGGGCAGCAATACGACCTTTTGGTATTGAGTATGGTCCTTCAACATGTTGCGACGGATACATGCAAAGATATTTTGAAGGATATGTCCGCCCTTCTTAAACCGGGCGGTCTTGCAATTGTATCGACCACCCATAGCCCAGATTCTATCGATAAGTTCTACACCGCTGATGGTCAAAAGAACGGGGCTATTTCAA
>CALFRH010000491.1 GCA_937919225.1 uncultured Parvularcula sp. | reverse complement strand
ACCTACGACCTTCAGGTTATGAGCCTGACGAGCTACCGGGCTGCTCCATCCCGCATCACCATTGGACCGATCTAGTCCATCCGCCTACATATGAAAGACCAGAAGCCGCAAAAACAGAAGTAAGGTTTTTAAGGATCCGCTCTTTCGACATAAGCGAAGAGTGGATCGATACCAAAAGCATGGACGGCAGGCAAGATCGGGTTGCCAGTTTTTTTCGCAGGACCGGGGTTTTTATTGAGCGCAACAAGCAGCCAACAGGGTCCAACGCCCCACTGAGCGCCTTGTAGCCTCGCCCTTTTTGGATGAGCTAGGGCTAAACCGCTACCAGGCTCTCATACTCCAATAGCCATTCAAAAGACGCAGGTGGGACGGTCTTTTCTTCGATGCCCGCGACAATAATGGCAGCGTGCGCTCGCCCCGCCGCTTCGGTGGTCAACCATCGGCTGGCGTAAGCCTTGCCCGCCTCTCCAAGTTTGGTGGATAATTCCGGATCCGCCACCATTTCGGCCATCGCAGCGGCCGTGGCCTCAGCATCTCGCAATGGCACCCCAAGACCATTATAGCGATCAATCAAATAGTCGGCGATGCCCTGACAATCAGTATAAATGGTGGGCTTACCCAAATGCATGCCGCTCACTGCGGTGATGTGACCAGCGCCACGATTATCATCATTCACGAGAATGACATTCGCAAGAGAGCCGCGGATACAGTCCATACAGTCTTCGAGGGGAAGATTGAGATGAACCTCAACATTATCCGTTGCCTTTACCTCCTTCGCACACACCTCATCGGTGATGATAATTCCCTTCGTACCCGCCTTTTCAACTGCCGTACAAAAAGTGTCGTAGTCACGATTATTGCGACCAATCATACAGAAGTAAGGTTCGGCATAGCTCGAGAACCGATTGGTTTTGATATCAGGCACATCATAGCCCCAATGGGCAAAGGGCATTCGTTCTGCTGGGATGTTATGAATCTCCGTCCATAAATCACGCTCATGCTGGGAGTGGACGATCGATAAGGCAATGCCCCCTAGAGCCTTATCCACATAAGAATCCAAGGGTCTAATGCCGGTTTTAAAGAGTGCACCCGCCTGGTTAAGCCCCACGGCTACAATAGGCGTCTTATGGCCAGTAAGACGTTTACGGATAGCCATGCCGACAGCGCGTCCATACTCAGGGCAAACAATACCGTCGTAGGCATCAAACGGAATGTCCGTGGTCAAGCAGCCATAGAGAAGTCTGGCCTTCGTGCCACCGGGGATGCCTTTGACCTCAAGTACATAACCAAGATCACCCAACGGTTTGTAAAGATACGAATTGGTGGCTGGCCCCTCCTGCGTGGCCCAAACATTTATCATGAGTATACGTTTTTTCGTGTTTGGAGGCATGGAGCAATCCTTACCAAGCCGGTATTTCACCGTTCTTCGGCAATGACATTAAATGAACAAACGATAAATAGCAGAAGTTGGGATAAAATAAGCCTCTTCAAAAGCTCCCCAAACGCAAAAACCGCCCCTAAGGGCGGTTTTTTTGAAAATCTGATAAGTGAATAGGCTTCATCATCTTAACAGGCCCGGCGGCGACCTACTCTCCCACGCCTTAAGACGAAGTACCATCGGCGCTGCAGGATTTAACGACCGAGTTCGAGATGGGATCGGGTGGGGGCCCTGCGCCATAGCCACCGGGCCGGCAAAGGTGATGAATGCGAGAGCGCAACCACAAAGGTCGCGTCCCGGCGAAAGTTAGGGTTTCCAACAGTCGCCGAAACAAAAGTCTGAATATTCGTGTGGGAACGAAACGTTCGCCACGCATGAGTTAAAACAATCAAGCCTATCGAACAATTAGTACTGGTCAGCTTCACGCATTGCTGCGCTTCCACATCCAGCCTATCAACGTGGTGGTCTTCCACGGTTCTCAGGGATACCTAGTATCGAGGGCGGCTTCCCGCTTAGATGCTTTCAGCGGTTATCCGTTCCGTACATAGCTACCCAGCTATGCCGCTGGCGCGACAACTGGTCCACCAGAGGTACGTCCACCCCGGTCCTCTCGTACTAAGGGCAGCTCCTCTCAAGTATCCTACTCCCACGGCAGATAGGGACCGAACTGTCTCACGACGTTCTAAACCCAGCTCACGT
>CALFRH010000490.1 GCA_937919225.1 uncultured Parvularcula sp. | reverse complement strand
AAAACCAACCGGAAGATTCCAGATCAAACCGGCCCTAGTCGAGGGGGAAGGTCAATCACATATTGCCCGGCCAAGTGTTAGCGGCGTCGCTCGGCATCCGTTACCAGGTTTAGACAGTCCATAGTCGCATTCCTTTTGGGCTTTTAAGGAAAAGGGTGTTGCAGATTGTTCCTTGCGTTAGGCAACCTAATCGCAGCGGTTCTTTACTCTCATCCAATTATCAAACGTGCAAAGACGTCACCGAAACCCCAAAACAAGGTGGAATAGGAGCTGGCAATAGCGATGCAAACGCTCTCCGCGCGCGTTTGTCCACGGGCGCGTTTCAGATCGATTTTGATAGAGTCAATATTGGCAGCGTTTCTCTCAGCGAGGACGGCTGGGTCTCGGCCCGAGTCCTCATAGAGCTGCTCCATTAACTTGTCCGCGGTTTTGTCGAGGACATCGGCGCTGTGATAACGGTCGGCAGACAGTAAGAAGAGAGCTGCAAAAGACAGCATTACCCCAAAGGCGCCACCTCGCGGGGCACACGTGATACACTCGATATGGACGCTGTAAGCAAACCAGCCAGACACTACCACAAAGCATGTCACCAGTAAGAGCGTTGCGTTGCGCTTCCACTTGAGCATGCCAACCTCCGACCGAGCTATTTTCGTTCTAGGATCATTGAAGGGATATAGTATTCTACGCTGTCGTTTTCTTTAGAGAAAACAAATCTGTGATTGCCGACGATCACGTACATCGAAGGCTCTGACGGCAAGGGCTTTAGCGTAAGCCCTTCGATTGACTCACCCTTCATTGCGCAACGAATGACATTCACATCCGAAGCAAGTTGCTCTGCTGCTTCCCAAAATTCGACGCTTCTTATGCCGCCGTAGGCGTCGTTCAATCGGGCAAAAGCTCGCCGCCATGCCCAAGTAAGTGCTCCGAAGTCGGGGGCAACTAAATTCCAGTTTGCCTCAAGCTCTGAATCGTCGTTTCTGCTCATGCAATTCGTGTATCAGGCCAGGTTTTTCGCTGACACACAAAAACGACAATTAGGCTAAAAATCCAAATTATGCGACTTGGTGGATGCACTTAGGTCGCGCTTCAAGTCTTGCTCACTCACACGTGGAATTTTGCCTTTCGCAGCGTCCTCTCTGAAAGCTGCGAGTTCCTTGCGATACAACTGCCACTCGGCGTCCGTGAAAACATCACGCACACCAACCGGCACAGAAGCACCTTTGCTCCTTGGGGGTTTGCTCTTCATGTCTGCCTCAATCTGGTGCGGCAGGTCATTTTTCTCGCCTCCGCTACCTGTTTGTGGCATGAATATACGGCTAAATGATGAAAAAATCAAGTTTCCTTCAGATAACACCGCATCAATCGAGTAGTGCGTCGTTTGGGACAACTGCCATGCAAGCAACAGTGTCGCGGCATGTCCGTTTACGTCGGTGGGAGCTTCTTGTTCTACAGCGGCGCACAGCGCATTGAACTCCGCGATAGCATTGGCATCATGCTTTGTGCGCAATCGAAGCACTCTCGAGGCTTCGACAGTTACAGCATCCAATTGCTTAGCGGCGAGTCCCGCAAGCGTGCCAACATCAGCCGAATGCGCTGCGAAAATAATGGTGTCCACAAGCTCATTGGCGACACTCAACGGTATTTCAATCGTGTGCCCGCTGGTCGGCGATTGGGTAAAATAGAGTTCGATATTGACGTCTTTTAACAGCATGTTTTTGCCTTGGTTCGCGTCGACTCACTCCCAAAAACATAAGCCGCGATGCATCGTTTGAAACTTTGAGCATAATTCATAGTGATATGCCATAGGCGTCCCGCTAGTCTCAACAGCGCATTTTGTGGTGCCACTTATCCACAGCTCACACAAGACTTATCCACAGCCTTTGCCGCTTCCATGGACAGAGTTATCCACAAGCAACGCTTGCGCATAACAAAGGTTCCATTTGCCATTAAGCGCGCAACTGAAAAAGCGAGACATTGCAAAGAACGATTCGACAGTGATGGGCATGATTGAAGAGCTCCAATTGACCCCACGCGAAGCGTACAAACTGGAGAATTCTGCACGTTGGGTAAATTGCTCTTTGGTTCAATTTGCACTGTCCCGGTTTGCGGGAATCGAATTCTTTCAGCTTGTTCTGGCTACCGGATGAACTGGTCATAGCCAGACATACTCATTCGAGACATCTGTCGCCGTCCAAATCGTCCCATCAGCAAACTCGAAGAGTTCCATGTCTGTATTGCTGCTGGCGAAGTGATCTACGACCGTAATTGAACCTCCGGAGAGGATAGAAATGACGAGATCATCGTCGCTGTTCCGGCCAAACGATAAATCTATTGCGTTGAGGTCTGTAAAGACGAGGCGATCGTTCTGGCTGGACGACCAACTCGAATCTGTGATCACATCGTCACCGTCGCCCGACGCATAGAGATAGGTATCAGACCCAAATTCACCGTTCAGCGTGTCGTTGCCGGTTCCCCCATAGAGTGTGTCGTTAAGATACCCAGTTATGATATCGTCATCACCGGAAGTAGCTTGATCAGCTACGAACTTCTCGATGATGGCCGAGCTCGTCAGAAGCGTGCCGTCACCGAACTCGATTTCCTCCATATCGTCATTCCGGTGCGCAAAGTGATCGGTGATTGTAACCGACCCGCCTGAAGCGATCGAGATGACCAGGTCTTCACCGGCATTCTGAGAAAAGGTGACATTGACCTTCCCCCTCGACTAGGGCCGGTTTGATCTGGAATCTTCCGGTTGGTT
>CALFRH010000489.1 GCA_937919225.1 uncultured Parvularcula sp. | reverse complement strand
AAAGCGTCACCCTCATGCCCGGCATCTGGCACGCCTTCTGGGGCGAGGGCGCCGATGTGCTGATCGGAGAGGTCTCAACGGTGAACGACGACAAGACGGACAACATCTTCGAGATGGATATCGGGCGGTTTCCGGCGGTGGAGGAGGATGAAGCGCCGGTGCATCTGCTGGTGTCGGATTATGACGCTTATCTCTGAAGTTTCCAGAAGTTAAGAATTTCCTAGTATGCGACATGACGATGTTGTGATCTGAGATTTAGTCTGTACTGGACAGCTAGTAGTCGAAACGGTTTGTTCTCTATGAGCGTGCAACTCGCTACGCCCGATGGTATGCTCAGAAATCATCGGAGGTTTAATGAACATCGATAGCTATAGTGAGCGACATCACATCGAAGAGATGATGCAAGAAAACCAAATCGTACAAGGCAACTCCATTGATCTAATTAAATCAGTCCAGTGTAACTCTGTTCATTTGATTTTGAGCGACATCCCGTACGGGATCGGCGCCGAGGACTGGGATGTCTTGCACAATAATACCAACACGGCATTTCTTGGTTCTAGCCCAGCACAGAAATCTGCTGGTGCAATCTTCAAGAAACGAGGAAAGCCAATCAATGGTTGGTCGGAAGCCGATCGTGCGATTCCCAGAGAATATCAAGAATGGTGCGCTAAGTGGGCTTCGGAGTGGTATCGAGTTCTGAAACCAGGAGCAAATGTCTTTATCTTTGCTGGGAGACGGCTGGCGCATAGATGTGTTTGTGCAATGGAGGACGCAGGCTTTAACCTTAAAGACAACCTTGCTTGGCTTAGGACTCGCGCGCCACATCGAGCACAACGCCTTAGCGTTGTTTATCAACGCCGCGGTGATACTGCTTCAGCCAAGGAATGGGAGGGATGGCGAGTTGGAAACCTTCGTCCTGTATTCGAACCTATCTTATGGTTTACGAAGCCTTACAAAATCGGAACGACGCTTGCAGACAATGCGCTCCAACATGGGGTTGGTGCATACAATGAAAAAGCATTTCTGCGTTATGTCGATGAACCTGAAAATATTATAAGGGCTGGGCTGAGCACAGCTGAAGGCAAGTTTCATCCGACCCAGAAATCAGTCAGACTAATGCAGGCTCTCATTGAATTAACAACGCGACAAGATCAACTCGTGCTTGACCCCTTCGCTGGAAGTGGGTCGACGTTGGTGGCTGCAAAAAACCTAGATCGGCGATACCTTGGTTTTGAAGCTGTTCCAGAGTTCGTAGAAATCTGTCGCAAAAGGCTGCTGCTTAATTTACTGACAGACTAAGTACTTCCCATAAGTAAGTTACCAGATACTGACTTGATGGTTGCAATTCGGCTCTCAATTTTATGCATGTCTATCAGCCGTTCTATTGCTTCATCATGACTCATTTTCATTATGCCTTCTCGTTCCGAAGCATAGTGGGTCAAAGCAAGTTCTTTCGAAATGTCAATGGCTTCACCCGTAGCAATCTTCTCTATTCTCCAAATGTCCGCAACAATGCCGCTATGGGATAGCATGGTTCGATTGACAAGTTGCCAATACAGGGATGCATCCTTCGACGGATTCATAGCTTGAACGGTTTTAAAGATTTCATGCAACAGCTCCAGAACAGCATCGCATCCATCTTCACTGCGTAGCCGCGCAAGTACGGCAAGGTGTGGGTAGGAGAACAAGCATACATTACGAGCTGCGGCTTGCTCATAAATTTGACTTGTCTTTGTGGGCAGCTGATACAGCGGGCAAACGACCATTGCAAAAGGTTTTCCGCGTTTCCAACCGTCCATAGCCTGTACTTTGAAGTCTTTTTGGTTTTTTGCAGTTCGACTCAGGCGAAAGACTTTTGCATCGGCCACAAAGCTGTACTCGTGTGTCACTGCCTCAACATCTGCGGCGTCGGCGCGTTCCGTCAGAACTGAACTCTTAAGGCCCAAAAACGAATAAGTTTTCGATATGAGCGCATCAGTGTATTTTGAGTATAACTTTTCTTCGCTGGTATCATGACCGTAAGACTCCGGAATAGCTGAGCATAATCTTAAGTGATCAAGTAGTGCATCCAAGCCATCGGCGTCTATTTCAGACACAAGCTCTTCCTCAACCCGTTTTGCGTCGGACCCGAAATCGCTACTGATTTTGACTATTTCGTCGATCCAATAGAGACGTCTATCGATAGCTGTAGTCGTGATTACTTCGTTCATTAATGGTTCCACCCAAAACTTCATTCGTAATGCTCAAAGCAAAAGTAATCCTGTCGCATTTACAAGATAACTTTCTGATCTTATCCCCAGCTTTCCGCCCCGCCCCGCCACGCTCAGTTTAACTGCCTTTCAGCCCTCTGATGTCGAAACCAGTTGCACTCGCGACCTCCAACCAGCCAATTCGTCCCGCTCGACAAGTGTACATACACCTGCTATACGCCAGCCATACACGAACCATACCGAAACCATACGCTCTGTCCGGCCCAAATCCCTACAAAACCACCCGCTCCCCAGTCTCCCCAGACCTCACCCCCGCCTCGATCACTTCAATCGTCATGCGGGCCTCCACAGCCAGCACCGGAGGCGCCCCCCCGTCCTCAATCGCCTTCCTCAACCGCACATAAATCTCATGCTGAGTCCCCGGCTCCGTAGGGTATACCTCATTGATAACCTTACCATTCCTGACGCGGCTCAACGTCCCGAACCGCTCTTTCGGCTCCACCCCGAACCCGGCATCCAGCGGTGTCATCCCCTCGCGCAGCTGCGGCTCCTGAATGTCCATATGGTATTTCCGGTACGCCCCCTGGGACCCCAGCCCGACGTAGTTAGGTGGGGATTACGGGCACACGAAGAGGGAGTAGAAGGGGAGACGCGAGCGCCCGGGAGACGCCAAGGAAAAAA
>CALFRH010000488.1 GCA_937919225.1 uncultured Parvularcula sp. | reverse complement strand
ACATCGCCCAAATCACGCTGACTGCGTGGCGGAGCTGTCAGTCCAAAGCGAACTCATCTCGAGCCCTGGCAAAGTTGGGTACCCTGCCTGGATAGACGTTGACCCAACTCGTAAGGGTCGGTTTTTTTGAGTTGGCCGTTTCCTTGAGTTGAGATGAAGCGTCGTCATAGAATTTCCGTGTACCGTATTATAACGTTATGACTCACATTATTCCTGCACCCCAAGAGAAGGTGATCGATATCCTTCAGTGAGAAAAGGAATCTCTACAAACGTCACCACTTCAAGTTGGATGATCTTGAGCGGTGTTTTGGGGTTGCGACCCGAGCTTTGTGCCATCAGTGCCGCCGCATCAATTCTAGTTGCCGTGGCGGGGCTGCTCTGCTGACAAAAGAGCTCTCTCTGTTTTGCTGGCAACCTGGCGCCATAAGTTCACAAGAACTGGTACTATGGCGTTTAAGACGGGCGGAACAGCATGCCGTCGTTAGAGGTGCGCGCCTTGACGCGTTCTTGTTCGTGGTTCGGGTTTGGCGATCTGACGGTGCTCTATAGCGCGCGTCTTCCCCAACAGGGTTAGGGGAGGGGCATGGGGCGGCAGAAAACACATTGGCCGGACTTGGTGGACACACCGGCGGGAGCGCTTAGGCTAATGGTATCGCTCGGATGAGCGTCGCTATTCCATCGTGCACAAAGTTTAACGGACACGGTTGCGTGTCGTATGAAACAGGTCGCGTTTAAGGCGCTGATAGGTTGCCTTAACTTCTGTGGGAGCATCACTGTGAAAATAAAATCCTTAGGCATTCTAACTGCTGTGTGTCTCAGCTCTGTATCGACGAGCGCTCTCGCCCAGGCCTGTACCGACACCATACTGGGCGCAGGCGGTACCGTCACCTGTTCCATCGTAACGACTGACACGCATACTGAGTTCGATGCTGGCGTCACGATTAACGTGTTGGACACGGCTCAACTGAATGGGTTGGCTGCGTTTTCCATCTTGAATACTGGTGCGACTATTAACAATGGTGGGTTGTTGAATGGCTCAACGACCTTTTTGATCGGTATCAGTGACGATGTGTTTGTGAATACCGGCACGGTCAACGGAACAGTCGCTATGGTGCAGGGTAATGACCAGTTCACCAACGCCGCTGGTGGCGTGGTGAACGGTATTGTCGATGTCGGCAGTTTTGGCGGGGTGGGGAACAACACCGTCACCCTTCAGTCGGGCAGCACGCTTTCCGGTAGTGGACAGATCTTTTTAACACCTGCCGGCATCGATGTTTTGACCATTGAGGACGGAGCGACGTTCCTGGGAACGGCGAACGCTCTTGGAAACGCTGGTTCTACGGCTAACATCAATGCGGATGGGGTCGAACTTTCCTCCTTATTGGGCTTTGGGCAAATCAATATCGATACGTCCGGTACAACAACGCTCAATGTGGCATCGGCGATTGCAAGCGATATTGATGTCAATGGCGGAACGTTCGCAGTCAATTCCGCGTCAGCCCTCAATGGATTGGTTGAAGTGAATGGCGGTACGCTGGACGTCAATACCGGTTCAACCTTTGGGGGCAGTGTGACGATGACCGGCGGCGCGGTGACCATCAATGATGCATCCACCATTGTGGGCGCGTTGAATGCAACGGGCGGTCTTGTCAGTCTAGGGATGGATTTCGTTGATGCCAATCTGGCTGTCGACTCGGTGTCGATTGGGGTAAATGCCAGGTTAGAGGGGTTGGGTGATTTCGGCAATTTTGTGACGTTCGATGCGCTGATACAGATTGATGGTGAAATCGCACCCGATCTCATTCCTGCCGATATCACTTTGATCGGTAATGGCAATATGGTTCTGTCGGGGACGTCTTTGCTCGATCTAACCGTGGGTTTCGGGCAAGACATTGGTGCTGCTCCGGGCAGTGAGCAGGCCCTCTTTGCCTCTACCTTGGGATCGAACAACACCACCTTTCTTGATGGTGGGGCCCTGCGGATTAGTTTGACACCGGCCTCGGAGCTTATCTTCGGCGAGTTTACCGTTGACACAGTTTCCTCTTTTACTTCGACCACCGGTATTTTTGGAACGATTGATACTGGCGATGATTTTGTCCTTGTTGGGACGAGTAGTAGTCCTTTTGTCTCGTCTGTGACGTTGCAGAGTGTCTTCTCGAATGGCCCCTGTGCGATGACGACGCCAGGGGACGGCGGGGTCATCGATTGTACGGCCAGCACCAATAGCGATATTTCTATTTTCAATGAGAATGTCACGATGAACATCGCTGACGGCGTGACGCTAGGCGGGACCACGTTGTTTGCGCTCGGTGTGGACAGCGATGATATCGTCGTGAACGCCGGGACGATTGACGGGGTGGTTGCCCTTATTGAGGGGAGTGACCAATTTACCAACGCCGCAGGCGGCGTAATCTATGGAGTTGTTGACCTCGGCAGCTTTGGCGGTGTTGGGGACAATACGGTGACCCTAGAATCGGGGAGCAGCGTCACATCAACCGGTCAGATTTTCTTGTCCCAGGTCGGCAATGATGTGCTCAATATAGAGGAGGGTGCCACTTTCAGCGGGACGGCGATTGCGGCAGCAGGCAACCCCGCCGGCAACGCCGCGGCAACCGCTAATATTCGTGCAGATGGTGTCGAACTATCGGGTCTTATTGGTTTTGGCACCATCAATATCGATACGGCGGGTACGGTTCTTTCGAACGTGGCGGGAACCCAGCTTGCGACCATCAATTTGCAAGCCGGGACATTGAATATCAGTGGTGGGACCACCTTTGCGCAAGGTATCGATATGAGCGGCGGCTCGATCAACGTCGATGCGGGGTCCTTATTCTCCGGCCCTGTTGCTGTGGCCGGTGGCACCTTTGCCTTGAACCAAGGGTCGACCTTCGCCGATGGCCTTACCATTGGCGCAGGCGGCGTCTTTGACCAAAATGCAGGCGCGACCGTAAATGGCCCAGGTGTGACCGTGAATGATGGCGGCATCATTCATCTTGGGTCGACTGATATGGGTGTAAACTTAGAGACACAGTCTCTCCAAGTTGCCCCTGGCGGCATGATCATGGGGCGCGGCTTCTTTGGGTCCTTCACGCCCGGTTTGCTCGCTGATATCGTCGTTGACGGGATCGTTGCGCCCGATGCTCGATCTGATGCGACGCTACTCGCCCCGACGTTCACCGCTCTTGGCAATGTGACTCTCTCTCAAAGCTCTGAGCTTCTCGTCACCTTTGGCGGAGGGTTGCCGGGCGGCGGTGAGCAGGGGGAAGTGGGTTCATCCCTACTGGGTGTAACAGGGACCACAACGCTCGATGGCGGGACTCTCACTCTTCAACAGGTTGAGGGGGGTGAAGAGCTAATCGGCGTCTTTGAGTTGCCGGTCATCTCCTCCGCCGGTGCTATTTCTGGTGAGTTTGGAGATGTGAGCGTCGACGGTAATTTCGTTGTTTCTGACGTCGATTATCTGGCAGACTCTGTTATTGTCACAATACGGACATTGTTTGGTGCGGGTCAGACCTATAGCGGCGATGCGGAAGTCCTAAGAGGCTATGTTAACTCCATCGTCGGCAGTAACTCGGACGGTACCCGTAACGTGCTTGGTGCTCTGGTTGGTCTTGACCCCGCAAATGGGGAACTCGAGGCAGCGCTCCAGCAGATCTCGCCGCAGCCTTATGCCTCTGCTACTGGAATTTCTCGTGGGCTTGGTTTCGGTATTATCGAATCGGTCACTGGTAACAGCAATGTCCGTGCGGTGACAAAGGGGGCGAAGACCGTTTGGATTTCGGGCCTCTACGCTGATTCCTCGCAAAGTAGTGACGTAGCCGGAGTTTCTGGGTTCGATTCAAAGTCTTCGGGCGTCTTGTTCGGCGTTGACTATGCTGTGAATGATAGAGCCACCCTTGGCGGCTTCGCAGGATATGTGGATTTCGACCAACGCTTTGACGATATAGCGGCGACGACCGATGGTGATGGGTTTGCCGTTGGTGCAAAAGGGGAGCTCAATTTTTCCAACCTTCGGTTGGAACTCATCGCTGGTACGGTGTTCGGAGAGGCCGAGACCCATCGTACTTTTGATGCCCTAGATAGTGCTGCGTCGGCGCAGTTCAATATTGATACCGCCTTTGCGCGGGCCGGGGTGGCTTACGCCATCACCGTGAATGACAGCTTCACCGTGACGCCGCATGCCCGGCTGAATATCTTGCGGTCGACCATCGGTGAGTTCGAGGAAAGCACCCCGGACAGCGTAGCCTTTGCTGCGGATGAGACGGCTACGGACTTCGCCTATAGCGACGTCGGTGTGACTTTCTCCTCGCTAAACCCGCTATGGGGTGGGCGCCTCAATCCTTATCTTGAGGTCGGCAACCGGTATGAGTTGCTGGCGAACGAAGCGGTTACCGAGGCGGGATTTGTGGGCGAGCCAACCCGCTTCACAGTTCAAGGTCTGCAGACGGATCGTAATGCAGTTTATGCTGGTGCGGGCGCAGCTGTCGCGTTGACGCCGTCGGTCAGCCTACGGCTCGAAGGACGTAGCGTGTTTGGGGGCGATTTTGATCGCCAGAACGTGTCGCTTTGGCTTGGCGGTCAGTTCTAGAGCGGCCTTTGATCGATTTGCAGTCCTTGGGTGCAAGCTCAAAATTGTCTAAACTTGCAAACACGGCCAATTTCAGATGGCCGCTGGACCGGCGCGACAACAAAAGGGCCTAGAGTCTTATGCGATGTCGACTAAACGCCTGAGCTTCTAGGCGGCAGAAAGGGTGTTTGCGATTTGGCTTCTGAAATGCGCGCCAAGATCAAAGCTCAGGATGTAGCGGCTGTCCTCACCTTAGATCGGGAAAGTCATATTCCGTTGCAGGCTCAGTTGCGGGGTCGGCTGGTAAAGGCATTGGCAACAGGAGCGATACCCCCCGGCGCGAAGCTCCCCTCAACGCGCAGCCTGTCGTCACAGCTGCACTTGTCTCGCAACACAGTGTCAATTGTTTATAATACGTTGGTCGCTGAAGGCCATCTAGAGGCCCGCGAGCGCTCCGGTATTTATGTGCCGCGATCTCGGCCTGTTCCGACCCTCGTGCAAGGGGGTGGGCAAGCCATGCCAGAGGCAATTGGTGTTGCCAGTGTTGAGCCGGTTGTGACCTTTGTCCAAAGGGACGGGTTTCGTTGCCCTCCCGATTGGCAAAAATACCCTTTTCCCTTCATCGAAGGCCGGTTTGATCGGTCATTGTTCCCGATTCATGAGTGGCGTGAGGCCAGTCGGTTGGCCCTGACCGTGTCAGAGGTCAACGCTTGGTCCGTCGATGCGGGGGATGCTGATGATGAAATGTTGATCGAGGAGATACGTACCAAGCTTTTACCCAGGCGAGGGATCTTGGCCGAGCCTGATGAGCTTCTGGTGACTGTTAGTACACAGCAGGCCTTGTTTTTGGCCATCCAGCTATTTGTGTCACGGGGCAGTTTGATGGGGGTTGAGGACCCCGGTGCGCCAGAGGTTCGGCAGATGATCGAGCATCTTGACGCCAAGCCCATGCCCATCCCGGCTGATCATCAGGGTCTCATTCCTGAGGGCGACTTTGGCCGCTATGCGGCGGTTCATGTGACGCCAAGCCGTCAGCGACCGACGGGGGTAACGCTTTCTAGAGAGCGTCGTATGGCTCTCTTGGCGGCGGCCAAGGCCAATGATTTCATGATCATTGAGGATGATTCAGAAAGTGAGATGACATATGGGAGTGAACAGATTTCCTCGCTTAAATCGTTGGATCATACCGGTCACGTTGTTTTCGTCTCCAGCCTTTTAAAGGTGTTAGCACCGGGTGTCCGGCTAGCGGTGATGGTTGGTCCCCGAGCTGTTATCTCCGCCGCTAGGCGACTTCGTGATCTGATGACTGGGCCAGCAGCCCCAAATAATCAACGTACACTAGCCTACTTTTTGACGCTCGGCCATTATGACAAAGTTCTGAGGAACTTTGGGTCGGTGTACGAACGGCGCCTTATTGCCCTGCGTGAGGCGCTCAATCACTATCGGCCTTTGTCGCTGATGATCTCGCCAACCGACGGTGGTACATCTTATTGGGTAAAGTCAGCCCAAAGTTTTGATACGGATCGCTTGGTACAGCGTGCCCGCTCTCGCGGTGTCTTGATCGAACCGGCTCAATCTTACTTTACCAACCCTGAGGCGGGTGATGGGGTCTTTCGGATGGGGGTGACCAGCCTTCGGCATGACCGAATTCGCGAGGGGGTGGCGCGTCTTTCGGAAGTTATGCGAAGTCTCAAAGAAGAAACCCTTGGTGACAAAAGCGGTCAAAGGCTCAGTGGCGCTGACATCACTTCTTTGTTTGAAGATGAAACGCTTCTTTACCACACGGTTTACGGCGATCCGTGTACGATTAGACTTCATGGGGATGGGCGCCTCACGGGTCGCGCCGGTTATGCCAATGAAGAGCGGGATGAGGGTCATTGGTGGGTGGAAGACGATCGCTGGTACCGGAAATGGTCACAATGGGCCTATGGCGAAACGGCTGGCTTCTCGGTTTTGTTGGATGGAGATCAGGTCATTTGGCTCAATGAACAGGGCGAGTTCGTTGATAGTGCTGTTTTGGCTTCTTCTCTGGATGAGGGCTGAACTGGCTCTACGCCAGGTGCATAACTGGTACTAAGAATTGATCCAGGCGCATGTCACGGTTTTGTTGTGAACGTCCCGCTGGGAGAAGCAACAGCCGATAGAAAGGCAGGCAGCTCATGTCGATTCTAGGTGTCGGTGCCCTTCAGATTGCAGGACAGAGGTCTGGCAATATTGAGCTCGTCGAACAGCAAGTGCGCTCAGCATGCACTCGATATCCCTGGCTTTCCCTAATCACCCTCAGTGAGCTGGCCATTCACGGGTCGGGCCTACGCTATGCGGAGCCGGCTGGCGGCGCTACTGAAAGGCGGATGCAGGCGCTGGCGGCTGAGCTGGGAATTTGGTTGGTGCCCGGCTCACTTTATGAGCAGCGTAACGGTCTCATCTACAACACCAGTCCCGTTATCAATCCGGCGGGAGAGGTGGTCGCGCGCTATGACAAAATGTGCCCCTTCTTGCCCTATGCGACCGGCGTTGAGCCAGGTCAGACATATGTCGTTTTTGATGTGCCGGATGTTGGTCGAATCGGGATCATTATCTGTTACGATCTGTGGTTCCCTGAGATTATCCGCAACCTGGCCTGCATGGGAGCCGAGGCAATTTTAGTGCCTACCATGACGAACTCGATCGACCGAGATGTCGAATTGGCCATGGCACGGGCTGCAGCAGCGTCGAACCAACTCTATATGATCGACGTCAACAGTGGCGGTGATCAGGGCCTTGGCCGCTCGGTTGTGTATGGTCCTGGCGGTGAGTGTCAACATGAGGGTGGGAGTGGCGGCGAATTGATCGCCGTTGAACTTGATTTCTCATATGTAAGACGCGTCCGTGACCGAGGCTGGAATGGGTTAGGACAGGTACTGAAGAGTTTTCGGGATATGCCTGCGTCCTTCCCATATCATGAGGGCCCAGAGTCTCGCCAACAAGCATTAGCGCATCTGGGAAGTCTAACGGTGCCGACGGCACCGGACCGTGATGGGGCGTCTCCGGCGAGCCGACCGAAGGCTGGAGAAAACAGGTTCTCCGCAGTTTGATTGAGAAAATCATCTGTCAATAGAGGGATCGTTTGGGTTTTTGTACGAGGAGGTAGAGGTGCACAAACATTCAAAAATAGTAAGCGTCGGTCTGGCGGCCAGCTTGCTGGGGTCAACCGCCCTAACAACAGTAGCGACAGCAATGGCGCAGGAAGTTGAGGGCGCAGATGATAAGGGTGATGTGATCATCGTTACGTCTTCGCGCCGTGAGCAGAATATTCTCGATGTGCCCTACAATATTTCCTCAATCTCGGGTGATGATATTGAGGCAGCCCGCATCCTTGAACCGGCGGAGCTATTGCGGTCCATTCCGGGTGTTTCAACAATTGATCGAGGTCAACGAAATGCTGGTACACTGAATGCGGCGCGGATTAGAGGGCTGAGCGTCGAAGGGGGTGGTCAAGGGGACGTGGCGCTGTCAGCTGTGGCAACGGTGTCAACCTATGTCAATGATACGCCGATCTTTGCTAATCTCCGGCTTCTTGATTTAGAACGGGTTGAAGTCCTCCGTGGGCCACAGGGCACCCTCTACGGTTCGGGCTCCTTGGGCGGGACCATTAAATATGTCACCCGCGACCCTGTCTTTGGGGAGATGGCCGGTTATGCGGCCGTTTCAGCGTCTCATGTGGATGGGTCCGACAGTATCGGGTTCGATTATGAGGGGATGGTCAACCTTCCCATTGGGGAGAATGCGGCCTTGCGCATCGTGGGGAGCGTTAGCGATTTTCCCGGTATCACTGACTACGTCAATGTTTATACGTTGGACGAAAATGGTATTCCGGTTGCGCCGAACGGTGTCTTAGATCCCGCAGCGGTTTTCGAAAGTGTTGAGGATGCGGATACGTTTGAAAGCTGGACAGGCCGTGCCACTTTCCGCTGGGAGCCGACAGACAATTTCGATGTACGGATGGTTCACACGCGTCAGTCTGATGAGGTGGGCGGGCGCCGCCAAGTGACACGGGGTGTCGATGGCTTTGGCGAAGCCTATGGCGAGTATGAAAACGGCGCGATTCAACTCGAACCGTCGTCCCGAGATGTCAACGCCACCTCTCTTGAGATGAATTTGGATTTGGGCTTTGCAACCTTGACATCGTCTTCATCCCACTATGACCACACAGGGGAGAGTATTAGCGAGAATACCGGCTTCTTTGCGCAGGCGGGGTTCCTGTCCTTCTATTACAACTACCCCAGACCCATGGCGCGGGCTGACCGTAGCTATGCTGATGAAGCTGTGGTTCAGGAAATTCGCTTGGTCTCTAACGCGGGCGGTCAATTCGATTACGCAGTGGGGGCCTTCTATCGGAAGCAACAGCTGCAATCGACGCAAGACGGTTTTGTGGTTGGTTTCCAGAATTTCTACAACGAGTTTCTGCCGGCATTCGCGAACCTCGTCGACGGCGACCAGGATTTCATTTATAATCGTGTCGAGAATTTCGAAGAGCTGGCTCTATTCGGTGAGCTGACATGGCACCTTTCTGATCGGTGGAGCGTGACAGGTGGTTTCCGCGCCTTTGACAATGAGGCTGAAAACAACACCGTTATTGGGTCGGGTGTCTTTAGTACGTTCGTAAACCCCGTATCCGACCCGCTGAATGTCGATTTCGAGATTTCGGAAGATGATATCCTGTTCAAAGGAACGGTGGCCTACGAACCAACCCAAGATAGCCTCGTTTACGCAACCATATCAGAAGGGTTACGAACACGAAGTACGACATCAGTTAAAAAAGAAGAAAACACAACCATTTTAATTTGTTTTCGTAGTCACTATTAACA
>CALFRH010000487.1 GCA_937919225.1 uncultured Parvularcula sp. | reverse complement strand
CTTAGTGTCGCCTTTAAGGGGAAATCCGGCCTCATCTTTAGACGAACAGGCGCGATGGTGAAGGCACAAGATAGAGTTGATCTGACACTCCCGGACGGCGCTATTTTTGGTATTGTTGGCGGCAGCGGTAGCGGGAAAACCACATTGGCCCGTGTGATCGCCGGATTACAGAAGCCCACCAGCGGCGCCCTTTGCTATAAGGGGGCAGTCCTCAGTGACAAGAGGGCCGTCCGCCACCAAACGGCTCTGGCTTTTGACATCCAGATGGTGTTTCAAAATCCGTATGCATCTCTTAACCCGCGACAGAAAATTCGCCAACAGCTCACCGAAGGGGCAATTGTTGGGAAGATTTCGCCCCCACCCGAAGCGCTTAAGGAGGCGGAACGGTTACTTGATGCGGTGGACCTTCCCTCTTCTAGTTTTGATAAGTACCCGGGCGAGTTCTCGGGCGGTCAGCTACAGCGCATTTCAATCGCGCGGGCGCTATCCATGAAACCGTCGGTCCTTCTTTGTGATGAGCCCACGTCAGCGCTTGATGTTTCTGTCCAGGCCGCGGTGCTGAACCTTCTCAAGGATCTGAACGAAAATATGGGGCTGACCATCGTGTTCATCAGCCATGACTTGGCCGTTTGCCGCCATATGTGTGATGAAATCGCGGTGGTTCATCGCGGCGTTCTTTGCGAGGCTGGAGACGCCGTAGACGTTCTGGACACGCCACAACATCCCCATACCCAAGATTTGGTGAAGGCGATCCCGCCTTTCCCACCGCTCGGTTGGGGCGGAGCCGCGTCGTCAGAAGACGCGACGCCCACACCAGCTGCCATAATTAAGACGTAAGAGTTCATGGGAGAACAAAGATGCTAGTGTTTGAGACCGAGGAATTTACAGAACGACTTCGTAAAGTTCGCCATCGGATGGCTTCGGCCTCCCTTGAGGCTCTTATTGTCTCCGATCCTTGCAATATTTACTACTTAACTGGCTTTGTTGTGTGGGCATTTTATACCCCCCAAGCCCTTCTTATCTTTCAAGACGAAGATCCTCTTCTTGTCATCCGTAAGATGGATGTGGCGGGGGCACGTCTGACCAGTTGGCTGTCGGACGATCAGATTATTGGCTATGACGAAAGCCTGGTTCAAACCCAAGATGGACACCCCTTCTCCGTCGTTGCTCAAACCATTATCGATCACCGTCATGATAAGAGCTATATTGGGATTGAATCTGAAAGCTATTATTTATCCGTACGCTCGTACCAAGAGCTTTCTAAAGCACTCCCCAATGCACAGCTCATCGACTCACAGTTCCTTGTGAATTGGGTTCGCTTTCAAAAGTCTCCCGCTGAAGTGAAGGTGATGAAAAAGGCGGGTGCCCTTCTATCGCAAAACATGATGCAAACCGCCAATGCCCTACACTCTGGGGTAACAGAGCGCGAAGTGGTCAGCGTCGCCTACGCCTCTAATATTCTAGGAACGGATGATTATGGAGGGGCCTATAGCAGCAGCCCCGCCTTTGTTCTGTCTGGCGAACGAATTGGCATGCCCCACCTCCCTTGGACCGATGGAAAGATCGCAACCAATACCCAAGTGAACCTTGAACTGATGGGTAACCGCAAACGCTATCAGTGTACGATGGGCCGTACCGTTTATGTAGGCCAACCACCAGCAAAGCTCTTAGAGCTTGAGAAGATTGTGTGCGACGCCATTGAGACGGTATTGAACGTTGTTAAACCTGGTGTCGCCTGCGAGACAGTGGCCCGAACGCTTTATCGCGCCTTAGCGGCCCATGGCATCGAAAAAGACTCACGCTGCGGTTACTCAGTAGGCATCACCTACCCACCGACGGGGGGTGAACTTACCGCCAGCTTCCGCCTAGGGGATGAAACAGAACTCGTCCCCGGTGCCACCATGCACTTTTTGCCGGCCATCTGGTCAGGGGGCGCTAGCATTATCATTAGCGAGCCTTTTGTGGTGACAGAAACGGGGTACGACCTCCTGTGTGACGTCCCCCGCGCGCTCTTTGTTCGGGATTAGCGATAAAGCTTGCTGGAGCGGGTAGCCGGAATCGAACCGACATATTCAGCTTGGAAGGCTGACGTTCTACCGTTGAACTATACCCGCCTGGGCCCCCGCTGTTACGGATATCGCGACGGAAATTCAACCGAACCATCTCGTTTTGTTGCAAAAAATACGGAATGGTATCGCCTCTCCACCCAAGATGTAGGCGAGGACGCTTTCAGTCTGTGCTTGTTCGCATTTCCGGATGGCCAGCCGAAGACTTAACCTGGAAATACTTTAGAATAGCGTCGCGGACGTCGCACCCGTTTACGATCCCAAACAGAAGCGCTTCAAATTAGCGTAAGGAAGGGGATTTTGGATTTTCCCTTAACATCTTGCTAAACACCAAATGGTCGCCATAGCCTTGGGCCTTCTCGTTTATGACCAAGGTGACCTCCCGTGCCGACGCAATCCACAAATAGCCCCCTATCCGCCTATTGGCTGCCCTTCACCGCCAACCAGGATTTTAAGGCGGCCCCTCGGATGCTCGCCAAGGCGGAGGGTCACTATTACTGGTCCGAAGACGGACGGAAGCTGTATGACAGCTTCTCTGGTCTCTGGACCACAGGACTTGGCCACTGCCATCCAAAGATTGTGGAAGCCGTTCAAACCCAGGTGGCTGAACTCGACTATGCGATGGCTTTTCAGATGGGTCACCCAAAGGCTTTTGCGTTGGCCGAGCGACTGGCCGACCTTGCGCCTGACGGCATCAATCACGCTTTTTTCTGTAACTCAGGGTCAGAGGCCGCTGACTCCGCCCTCAAAATCGCCTTGGCCTATCACCGCGCGCGGGGGGAAGGCACCCGGACACGCCTGATCGGTCGGGAGCGGGGCTATCACGGGGTGAATTTCGGCGGCATTTCTGTCGGCGGCATGACCCCCAATCGCAAAGCCTTTAACGCTTGTCTGCTACCGGGTGTCGACCACCTCCCCCACACACTCAACCTGAGTGAAAATGCATTTTCAAAGGGCTTGCCCAAATGGGGCGCTCACCTCGCCGATGAGTTGGAGCGCCTATGTACACTGCACGACGCCAGCAACATCGCCGCAGTGATTGTTGAGCCCGCTCCTGGGTCTACCGGTATTCTTCCGCCACCGGAGGGGTATTTAAGGCGCCTACGGGATATCTGCACCCGGCATGGGATTTTGCTTATTTTTGATGAGGTGATCAACGCCTTTGGTCGCGTGGGTGCGCCCTTTGCCGCGGAACGGTTTGGCGTGACGCCCGATATTATCACCACGGCGAAGGGAATTACCAACGGCGTTATCCCTATGGGCGCGGTGCTGGTCTCGGCCGAGATATATAAGGCCATTGTTCAAGGCCCTCCTCATCTTATCGAGTTGTTCCACGGCTATACCTATTCAGGACACCCCGTGGCGGCGGCAGCAGGCCTTGCAACTCTTGATGCGTATAAAGATGAGGGTACTTTTGAAGAGGCCCGTGCTCTTGAGAGTATTTTTGAAGAAGAGATCCACAGTCTCAGCGATCACCCCAAGGTCATCGATGTCCGCAATATCGGCCTGATGGGCGCGGTGGAACTCAGCCCCCACCCAAATGGCGCTGGTCAAAGAGGCATGGCTGCCCACAAGGCCTGCTTCTGGAACGAGGATCTGGTGGTCCGTAACGGGATGGATATCCTGCAATTCTCGCCTTTTTTGAACGCCAAACCCGATGACTTGTCAGAGACATTTGAAAAAGTGCGCCGAGTGCTCGATACCATAGAATAGAGACGCGCACGTATCACCAAGAGTTAGAGGAATTGCCGATGACGCTCGACATTTTAGGCCATTTTATCAATGGCACCTTGCGATCCGACGATAATCGCCCCCAGGAGGTGACCGATCCGGCGACGGGCAAGGTCACTAAGCGGGTCGCAATGGCCAGCCTCCAAACGGTAAACGACGCTGTCGCGGCTGCCGCTGCCGCATTTACGACATGGCGCGAGACACCGCCGCTGAAGCGCGCGCGGGTCATGTTTAAGTATAAAGAGCTTCTTGAGCGAGACGCCGACGAAATCGCCGGGCTGATTACCTCAGAACATGGCAAAGTCATCGACGATGCGATGGGTGAGTTTATCCGCGGTATGGAAGTGGTGGAGTTTGCCTGCGCTGCCCCTGAACTCCTTAAAGGCGAGCACGCCAAAAATGTTGGCCCCGCCATTGATAGCTGGTCAGAGCACCAACCTTTGGGCGTTGTGGCTGGGATTACGCCTTTTAACTTCCCCGCCATGGTGCCCATGTGGATGTTCCCCATGGCAATCGTTTGCGGGAATAGTTTCATTCTCAAACCATCGGAAAAAGATCCCAGCGTCGGCCTCAAACTCGCGGCCCTTCTTAAAGAAGCAGGCCTGCCAGATGGCGTCTTTAACGTCGTGAACGGCGATAAAGAGGCGGTGGATGCCCTCCTCGACCACCCCGATGTTCAGGCTTTGAGCTTTGTGGGCTCAACCCCTATTGCGGAATATATTTACGCCAAGGGCACCGCGAACGGTAAACGTATTCAGGCCCTCGGCGGTGCAAAAAACCACGCCATCATTATGCCTGATGCTGATATTCCTAATGCGGTAAATGCCCTTTTGGGCGCGGCCTACGGCTCGTGCGGGGAACGCTGCATGGCGAGCTCAGTCGCGGTTTGTGT
>CALFRH010000486.1 GCA_937919225.1 uncultured Parvularcula sp. | reverse complement strand
GCATGGTTCACTGATTATCACCACGGTCGACGGGCTCGCGGACATCATCGCCCCAAGTGTTGCCCGCTATGCCGCTCAGCATCCAAAGGTCGCGATCACGCTGAATACGGAGAACCGGCACTTGGACTTGGCTCGTCGAGAAGCCGATATAGCGATCCGCCTCACCGACCACCCTGATGACCGTCTATTTGGCCGCAAGGTGGCCAATATCCCCTATGCCCCCTTCGCCTCCAAGGATCTGATAAAGCAGTATGGACGCGATGTCGCCGCGTTGCCTTGGATCCTCTGGGACGAAGCGGCAGGGGCGATCGGGTCAGAAAGATGGTATGCTGAACGGTCGGGTAACCGTGAGCCTATCGCGCGTGTCACCAACGCGATGACCCTCCTCTCCCTCGCACGGGCGAGCGTGGGGGGCGCCATCCTGGCCCTGCCGCTGGCCAAATCCAGTGGCCTCGTCCCCCTTGAAGCGCCCATCGAAGGGTTTGACACCGCCCTCTGGTGCCTTTGCCGGGATGATTTACGCCACTCTGACCGCGTTCGCGCCTTTATGGATCAGCTGGCCAAAGACATGGCGTTCCTCTGACGAGGTTAGTCGATGATCTCCCCTGGCTTGACTTCACCACATACCCCTATAGGGTATCAGCATGAAGGAAGAGACAAAAGCCGCCGCGTTAAAGCGCCTTGCCCGCCTCGAGGGACAGGTACGCGGTGTGTCTCGAATGGTGGATGAGGATCGCTATTGCATCGACGTTGTGCGACAGGTGCAAGCGATTAAGGCGGCTCTCAATGGCCTTGAAGGGGTCATTCTCGACGATCATCTCGGTACCTGCGTGGAAAGCGCCCTCGCCGGCACTGACTTGGACGCACGACGGGAAAAGGTCGAAGAACTTGTCGCCGTGTTGGGGGGCCGAAAAAGGTGAGATGGGTCCTTCCCCTTTTGCTGATTGTTGCTCTCACCTTTAATGGCGAGACCCTGTGCCCCCACGCCCAGACACTGCAAAACCATAGGGTAGCAGCGACCGAACACGTCCACCATGATGGGCATACGTCCCATCATGCCGCCCATGAAGATAAGACGCATCCCCCTTCCACCGACATAGATCATCAGTCAGAGCATTGTCCTGATGATTGTACGGGTGGGGATCATTGTGCGGGGTGCACCCTTTTATCCGCTGCCATTATTCCCAACTATCACTTCGCCGGCACCCCTGCGCCTCGTCCTGACGGCGCAACCCTTATTGCCTACGGATCGCAGCTTTCTCTGCGCCTCGAACCGCCCCCTCCCAAACCCTTTCTTTGATCTGAGACTTTTCTCGTTCAACGAAAGGAAAACCAATGACACGAGCCTTTTCGGTGCTCAGTGCCGTGGGTCTCTGCCTGGCCACGTCGGCGCTGGCGCGCCCCGTCTCCTACCCAGAGGCATGGACCCTAATAGAAGAAACAGACCGGCAAACAACGTCCCTTTGGGTGCATTATACGCTCAACCCAAAATGGTCAGTGGGCGCCCGGTCCGAATGGGATCGACAGGAGGACTACCTCTTTAACGGTCTTCAAGCCACCTATCTCGCCAAACGATGGTTTGGTGAAAATTACCAAGCCAATCTCTACGGGATTGGCGGTGTGGGTGTTGTCCATGACCTAGACGACACCGCGCAGCGGGACGGCGCAGCCGGGTTTGTCGGTGCCCTCGCCGATTGGGAAACCCGGCGGCTCTTTACCTCCTATCGCCTTCGTTATCTTGATACGGATGGCCCAGGCGATAGTTTCGTCCAAGCCGCCCGCATCGGGTTCGCCCCCTATGAGGGGGACACGGGCGATCTGCATACATGGCTGATGGTTGAAGTCGACCATCGCCCCAATAACCAGGATGAGATCGGTGTCACACCGCTCTTACGGTTCTTCAAAGGCGCGGCGCTTTTAGAAGTCGGATGGTCCGTCACCGACGATGAGCCCCTCGCCAACTTCACCTATCGCTTCTAACCAAATGGATTAAACATGATTTACACACTTCTTTCTGTCTCTCTCATGACAGCCTCTACAATGACCCTCACCCACCACCACGATGCAACGGGTGAGCATGACAACAAAGCAGCCATGGAGCATGACCATCAGGGTCATGATCACGGACATAATCACGACGCCCATGCTGATGCAGACACTGATAAGGTCAGTGTAAGCTCGGTATACCTCTCCCGCAACGACGATATCGAGGCGGCTCTCGCCAATGGCGGATCTCCCGTGGTGGTGGAAGTCCTTGGGGTCGTTTGTGACTTTTGCGCGAAGGCGATGAACAAGACCTTTGGCAAGCAAGCAGCCGTGAGCGCCGTTTACGTTGACCTCGACACCAAGACCTTGAACCTGGTGCTGACAGATGCAGCGGCGATGGCCGACGACGAAATCGACGCGATGGTGGTCAAGTCCGGCTACAAAACCAAAGCCATCTATCGCGGGGCATCCGTGTTAGGAGGACCTGATGCGACTGATCCTTCGTGAGGCTACCGCCCCTGCCTTAGCGCTGTTCGCGAGCACATCGACCCTTCTGTGCTGTGCCTTGCCCGCCCTCCTCGTCACTATTGGCGCGGGCGCCGTCATGGCAGGTATGGTCTCGACCATCCCGGGGTATGTGTGGCTAACGGCCCATAAGGGGCCTCTTTTCCTAGTCGCAGGGGGCCTCCTCATCAGTGCTGCGATCATTCGCTGGGCGACACGCAATGCGCCCTGCCCAGCGGACGCTCAAAAGGCAAAAGCCTGCGGGCAAATGCGGCGTGTTGGTGGTGTCCTGTTATGGACCTCTGGCGCGGCCTACCTAGTCGGCGGCTTTTTCGCCTTCTTTGCGGCTGACCTACTGCTTTAAGCACCAGGCGTTGCTGGTACCCACCGGCAACGCCTATTTCTCCGGTAAGTGCCGCATGAGCTGACGCACCATGCCGCGGAAGAGACGGGTTTCAGGCTCCGTCAACTGCGCATTGGTGAACAGGGTACGGATGTTACGCTGTAGGGTCGCTCGCTTTTCCTCTGGGTAGAAATAACCAGCGCGATCAAGCGCCTCGAACAGGTGCTCCACCATCCCCTCTTGTACCCCGCGGGACGCCGGCGCCTCCTCGTAAGGAGACTCAAACAACGGGCTCTGCCCACCTGCTTGGGACCATTCATAGGCCAGCAGCAAAACGGCCTGCGCAAGGTTGAGAGACGAAAAGTCTGGGTTCACCGGAATAGTGACCAATGCGTCGGCCATGGCCAGCTCATCGGTCTCAAGCCCGGTTTTCTCCGCCCCAAATAACATTGCGGTGCGCCGCCCTTCACCCGACCATTTTTGCAGCTCAGTTCCGACCGTTTGGGGCGTATGCACCGGAAGGAACAGACCCCGCTGCCGCGCGGTGGTGGCCACAACATGATCGCAATCCGCCACGGCTTCTGCGACGGTATCAAAGACCCGGACACCATCAATAACCGCCGCAGCGCCCGACGCCATGGCCTTCGCCTTAGGGTTGGGCCAACCATCGCGGGGCGCCACCAGGCGCATGCCCGACAGACCAAAATTCAACATGGCCCGAGCGGCGGCGCCGATATTCTCACCCATTTGTGGGCGAACTAATATGACAAGGGGAAAGGGACGTTCAGGCGTTTGGCTAGACATGCCCCGATCAATAGGCCGAATGGGCCATGAAAGCCAGAAACAAGAAAGCCGCCGCGGACAGCACCACGGCGGCTTTAGGGTGCGCTTGAGCAAACTGCCTTAACTTTGCATCAGCAGTTTGCTCTAGGGTTTGTTGAGATTTAACTAAATTCAAGCGTTTGCCACGGCTTGTCCGTGGCATCTATTGAGCGGCGAAACCATCTCGTTGTCCCGTGGACCCCACGGACAAGCCGTGGGGAACGGAAAATCCGTGTATCTCAACAGACCCTAGATTCTTTGTTGGGTCGCGTCGCGAAATGCCAAAACCGATTCTCACCCTCCGCCTGCGCGGAGGGCATGCTTTTGGCGCGACGCTCTAGTAGCGCAGGGATCCATCTTGCCAGTATGTGCGCCCGGTCCGCTCATCAACGAAATAGTAGCGGTTCGCGCGCTCATCAAAATAAAGCTGCTGGCCATCGGCCCGCTCTTTAAGTCGTGTGCCCTCACCAGACTGGACGTCTTCTTGGCGCCCCTTAATCGCCCCAGCGGTCGCCCCGATGGCGCCGCCAATAATAGCGCCGCGTTCGGCATCACCGTCGCCAACATTGTTGCCAATAACGGCGCCCGCAATGGCGCCAGCCACCGCACCTTGCCCAGCACGACGCTCTACATTTCCGGTGGTGGTACACGCCGCTAACACCGTCGCGGCCCCTAAAGTGATCAATAGTGTTTTCATGGTCATGCTCCCTCGCTTCTTGGCGCTCTAGATATGAAAGGACGTCACACGCGCGACGTCCGTCAGACTGACCTTATTCCATTTAGGCGCAGGTCAAACCTATTTTTCACGTAAGAGGAGAGTTGCGACCAAAACAGGGCCAGCAAATGAACTCTGGGCAATGGTGACGATGCCCCGAAGGCAGTGAAGGCCTAGTTCTGGCGCTCGGGCTCGATCTCTACGGCCAGAAGCCCCTTCGCGCCTCGACCGAAGGACGCTCGCACCCGTTGCCCAGGGGCAAGCTCGCCCATGCCAGCAGCCCGCACCACCTCCATGTGGACAAAAATGTCCTCCGTATCAGGCCCTTGGGTGAGGAAGCCATACCCCTTAGCCCGACTGAACCACTTCACCTCGGCACCGACAAAGTCTCCTGCCGCCGCGATCTGCGGATCCCGAGGAGGGGCCTGCCGCGGCGTCGGCGCCGCCACGGTGGCATCAAGATCGAGGATACGGGTCGCTTGCAGGCCTTTTTCGCCCTCAACTGCCTCGCAGGTGATAATAGCCCCCTCAGGAGCCGCATTTTGCCCACTCTGTTTGAGGCAGGTGGAGTGAATGAGGACGTCACGCCCGCCCTCCTCATCGGTGATAAATCCGTAGCCCTTGACCTGATCAAACCACTTCACCTTGCCGCGCACTTCGCGGGCCGTGCCCTTCGTTGATCGGGATTGGGTCATAGGGAGACTTTCTTCGCGGGCCACCCCTATAGCGCGATTGTAACCGGACTGTCATCATCAGACGCGAGAAAAATTATCAGTGTTACTCTATATCAGCAGGACTCGCGAAAGGCAGTTAACGACTTTATTTTAACTGTTTCGCACTGCCCCCTTATTGCTTTGCTGTGGCGCAGCATAACAGTTTGCATTGCAGCAATAGATGACTAGTCGCACGACTAAACAAACCCCATCAGAGAAGCGATTCAACTTATAAGGCAAGTTCGAAGGCCCATTCGAAGGCAAGGGCTTTTCCCATTGTTGACAAATCACCTTATATGAATCGGGCATCATCATTAGTGAGTCGGTCCCATGAAGATCACACGCCAGTTTTCCACAGCCACGGCCTGCTATGGCGGGATTTCGTTTTGCGATGGACGAAGTCAATTAAAGACCCTGACGGGGACCATGGGCGACGCGCTCGAGCATCTTATTGTGCCGGAAAGTTGGTCGCAGGTGGCCGTGGATGTGCTTGCGCAAAAATATATGCGCAAGGCGGGCGTGCCGAGCGACACTGAGCCGACCGCCGCGGGCAAGGCAGAGCTCACCAGCAAAATCGGCTCGATACCAACAGCCCTGCTTCCTCGCCAGCCCGCGAAGGACGCCAATTTTGGGGCGGAGAAAGATGCACGGGCGGTCTTTGACCGCATGGCTGGCGCCTGGGCGTATCATGGGTTTGCACAAGGGGTGTTTGAGACCGAAGAAGATGCCCTCATCTTTCGCGATGAAGTCGTCGCGATGCTGGCCCAGCAAATAGCGGCGCCCAATTCCCCCCAATGGTTTAACACCGGCCTGCACTGGGCCTACGGCACCACCGCCCCGGGCCAGGGGCATTTTCGATACGATGCGTCCACAGATAAGGTTGTTGAAGTCGGCGACGCCTATGCCTGGCCGCAGCCGCACGCCTGCTTCATTCAATCAGTGGATGATGTTCTTGTCGGTGAGAACGGTATTTTCGACCTGTGGCAAAGGGAAGCGCGCCTTTTCAAATATGGTTCCGGCTCCGGGTCCAACTTTTCCGCCATTCGCGGCGCTGGGGAGCCCCTCAGCGGCGGGGGGAACTCCTCTGGGCTTATCAGCTTCCTGAAGGTCGGCGATACGGCCGCGGGGGCAATTAAGTCTGGGGGCGTCACCCGCCGTGCGGCCAAGATGGTCATTGTGGATATTGATCACCCCGATATCGAAGCTTTTATCGATTGGAAAGCGGTTGAGGAGCGTAAGGTGGCCGCCTTGGTCACAGGGTCTGCCCTCATAAAACGCCATGTGGATGCCTTATTCCGTGCGATCGCCGGAGATGATGAACACCGCTTTGACCCAGGTCGGAACGGCACCCTAAAACGTGTGCTCAAAACCGCGCGACGCGACAGCGTGCCCGAGAATGTAATGGCGCGCGCCCTCGCCCTTGGACGCCAGGGGGCAACGACGATGACCGTCGAGGCCTATAGCGCCGATTGGGATGGTGAGGGATACCGGACCGTCAGCGGACAGAATGCTAATAATTCCGTTCGGCTCGGCGGCACCTTTTTTCGCGCTGTGGCAGACGATGCTCCTTGGAAGCTTTTGCGAAGAACCGACGGCGAGGTACACAAAACAATTCCCGCCCGCGCCCTTTGGGACAGAATTGGTGAGGCAGCATGGGCCAGCGCCGATCCCGGTATCCAATTCGACGACACAATCAATGAGTGGCACACCTGCCCCGCCGATGGGCCGATCCGGGGGTCCAACCCCTGCTCGGAATATATGTTCCTGGACGACACCGCTTGCAATCTTGCGTCTATCAACCTGCTTAAGTTTTTGTCTGATGACGGTGCATTTGATGCAAAAGGGTTCCAACACGCCTGTCGCCTTTGGACCATTGTGCTTGAAATCTCGGTGGGCATGGCCTCCTACCCATCGGCCACCATCGCCAAACGATCCTGGGAATACCGCACGTTAGGCCTTGGCTTTGCCAATCTTGGTGGCCTCCTCATGTCGGCAGGGCTCGCTTACAATTCCGATGAGGGACGCGCCGCAGCGGGTGCCATCTCCGCCCTGATGACTGCCGCCGCCTATGAGACCTCAGCGGCCCTCGCCGAACAGCTTGGGACTTTTGACCAGTTCGACGCCAATCGGGATGATATCCTCCGGGTACTGTCTAACCACGCGGCCGCAGCCGGTGTTGGCACCTATGACGGGCTGACCGTTCGCCCACCCCCCCTTCGCAAGCAGGATATTCCCTTTGATGGTTTATATGATGCAGCGCAAAGTGCGTGGACAGGCGCATTAGCAGCAGCAAAGGCCCACGGCCTGCGAAATGCGCAAACCACAGTCATTGCACCCACCGGGACAATTGGCCTTGTCATGGACTGCGACACCACGGGTATCGAGCCCGACTTCGCCCTGGTGAAATTTAAAACCCTCGCCGGCGGCGGCACGTTCCGCATTATCAACCGGACAGTCCCCCGCGCCCTGAAGGCGCTTGGATATTCAGCGACACAAATCAAAGATATTGAGACCTATGCGGTCGGCCACGGTACCCTCGAGAATGCGCCGGGGATCAACTTTGACACCCTTCTGGACGAAGGCTTCGGTGACAAACAGATTGACGCCCTAAAAGACGCGCTGAAATCCGCCTTTGATATTACTTATGTCTTTACCAAGACGGTTCTGGGTGAGGGCTTTCTCCGCGGTACTCTTCATTTCTCTGACGAACAGGTGGAACAATCCGGCTATGCGACCTTGCGCGACCTTGGTTTCTCGGACGAGGATATTCACCGGGCGAACCTTTATTGCTGCGGCACCATGACGGTGGAGGGCGCCCCTCACCTCGCCCTTGATCATTATGACGTCTTTGATTGCGCAACATTGTGCGGCCGCATTGGGACCCGCAGCCTATCGGTAGCAGCACACATCAACATGATGGCCGCCTGCCAGCCCTTCATCTCCGGCGCCATCTCAAAGACAGTGAACCTCCCCAACCATGCAACCATCGAAGACTGCCAAGCAGCCTATGAGACAGCCTATCACAAAGGGCTGAAAGCCATTGCCCTCTATCGGGATGGTTCCAAACTCTCCCAGCCATTAGCAAGTGCACTGATTGGGCAAGACGAACTCGATACCGATGATCTGATTGACCAGCCCGCCGGCGAGCGGGCCCGTGTCTTCGCCGAGCGTGTCGTTGAGAAAATTGTGGAACGGGCGCCGGGGCGCCGCCGCCTACCCGACCGCCGGAAGGGATACATTCAGAAGGCCATTGTGGGTGGACACAAAGTCTATCTTCACACAGGCGAGTTCGAAGATGGCGAGCTTGGTGAAATCTTTGTAGATATGCACAAAGAGGGCGCTGCCTTCCGCTCCCTAATGAACAATTTTGCTATCGCAGTCTCCCTCGGGCTTCAATATGGGGTGCCGCTGGAGGAGTTCGTTGATGCCTACCTCTTTACTCGGTTCGAACCCGCGGGGCCGGTACAAGGGAACGACCGGATCAAAAACGCAACCTCTATCCTTGATTATATCTTCCGTGAACTGGCTATTAGCTATCTTAGCCGCAGCGACCTCGGTCACGTACCTGAAGGGGGCTCATCCTTCGATGTGGGTAAAGGCGTAGATGCCGAAGGCGTTCAGAATGAAGCCCAACGGCTGATTTCTAAAGGGTTCTCCCGCTCATCCACGATGGACAATCTCGTGGTCCTGCGGGGGGGAGATTTTGATCGTCTGCGTGAGGAACGCGATGAGGGTGAAAGCGACTCCGAGGAGGACGAGGAACCCGTCGCGGAAGCAGCCGGTGCGCCAAGCCCTGCCCCTAAGGGCCGCTTGGCTGACCCCACCTCCTCCGCACGGGAAGAAGCCCGAATTAAAGGCTATGAAGGCGACGCGTGTAGCAATTGCGGCCAGTTCACCCTCGTGCGCAATGGTACCTGCTTACGCTGCGACAGCTGTGGTCACAGCTCGGGATGTTCATAAGATCTGTGCAGGGAATTAAGTGCTGCTGTCATCCACGAAAGGAACGACCTGCTCAAACCGTGGGCGCCGGATAGCTAACCGTGTCATCTTGATCGGTGATGTAATATACTTCGTAACAATCGCCGATTCAAACTGAGCCGTCACCAGCACGAAGATGATGGAATCCCCCTCGGAAATCGTAGGCAGCGTGTACAGATCTAGATCTTCGGTTTCAATTTCATTGTCGCTGTCTGTCGCTAGACTCCAACCAACCTCATATTCTTCAAGGTCATCATCATCGTTGGGGTTGAGAATAGATGTCACGGTCACCTCAAGAGAGGAGTTCGCCGCATAGTCTCCCACAATCGTTTCAGCGGTGGCCACCATCAAGTCAAAGGACCCTTCGGTCATTTCCGCCTGGCGGGTCACCAAGTCCACAACCGTGGTCGACGCCTGAGAAATCATGCGAGATGCTCGAATAGCCTCGAAAACCGTGACCGCCCCAAAAAAGGCTAGCATCATCATTGGGAGGACAAGAGCAAACTCAACGCCCGCTGATCCACGCTCATTCACATGCTTATTTTGAAGTGACACAGAAGATTTCTTTTTCATTAGAACGGCTCATTCACAAATGCGGTGGAAGAGATCAGCTGATACCGCCCAGTATCAGTTTGTGTCATTTGAAGCCCAAACCCCAAGCCCGGCATGATAATATCAGTAGTGACACAAATACGTAAAAACATGATGCTGTTTGCGCTCCCTGTATTAAACAGAGGTACCTCGAAGTCTTCCTCCGATGCATTATCCTGACATTGGGCATCCGTATCAGGAAGGTCGGTGAAATTAGAAACCGGCGTCGCCTCCAAAGAAATGTTTTCCTCGCATTCGCCGACAAATGCGCCGACCTTATCACACACAAAGGTCACAATTTCTTCGGGTTCTACCTCACCACTACCAGCCTCACCAATATAGATAAACTTCGCGGCTTGGCTTGTCGCATCATCCAGCAAAGCCGTCCTAATCAGTAAAAAACCGGCCTCAACCATCGCCAGAAGAAGAGTAAGATAAATCGGCCCAACGAGTGCGAACTCAATCGCGGCCACACCATCCCTACGGCGATGAAAACGCTTTACTTGACGACCGAGGCCGCCAAGAAAGAAGGAGAGTATTTTACCCATTTGATCTCCCTACCCCTTAATCCGGAGAGAGTTCACAGACGCTGCGATCGAGTCAAACGCGGATTTAATATCCAAGTCTTCCACGAAGTAATAGTGGCCAGCACTCGATGCACATTCGCCAAGCAGGGTATCGGACAGTTTGCCCTCTTTAATTTTGAAACCGATTGTATAGATAATGACGTTGTTTGCTTCTAAGTCATCACAAATGCGACGGAAATGACCGACTGCATCATTATTAGACGCACTTGATGAACTGCCCCCTTTTTTTAGCGTCTCTTGCTGATTTTTGTTGTCGCCCTGATTGCCGTTTTCAGATGTTATCGGATCATTATTCGTCGGCCGATTCGTATGAACATTGAGGTTGGTGTAATCCGCGGGGCGATATTGCGGCGTAATCTCACCATCCGTCATGAGTACCAAAACCTTCAGCGTATCCTCACTATAGTTGGCAGGTCGATCACTAAAATCCCCCCCAAGCAAGGTGCGCCAGTTAGGTGACAATGACTTAGCCCCCCACATGATACCCACATCCATACCGGTGCCGTCTGACAAAAGCATGCCATTGATGCGATTTTTGAGGGCTTCCTTGTCATTCGTATTCAGAAGGATACCGCTTTGCTCCTGCGGGCACCAGGGATTAAAATTGTTCCATTTCCAGAAGTGTGGCACCTGTCCGCGACTATTCAGCGGGATCGTGTCACTGTCAAAGTCTTCATCGCGATATTCAATGCACTCGTCAGAGGCGATATCATTGAAGAGCCAAAGGCCATTTGGCAAATCATAGTTGCTATTGTAGAGCTCTCCTTTCTTTTTGTGTGTATAGGTTCCATTCCCATACTGACTGACATCGGGATTGACTATTGCTGACGTGTTACTCGGCAGCACAACGTAATTGGCAAAAAGATCCTGAATGTTCACCGTACCGCCAAATGGAACAAGGTTCACGGAAGTGCGGTCTATATTTTTTTCGTTGAGAATCTGATCGACGAAATCCGCAGCCGCCACTTTTAGGCTTGAGAGCTTATCCCCCTTCATAGAAGATGAGATATCGAGAACCATTGACAGCTCAACATTCGTTGCCGATTGAACAGCTTCGGTTCTGGCGCTGACCAATATCGTATCTATACCGAAGAGTTTGAGAAAATTTGTTTCCACCTCTACGGTGGCAGTGATCGTCACTTCTTTTTTGTTTAACGCTGTCGAGCTATCAGGAATGTTCACATTCAGCGTGTCGCGAACGGAGCTATCACCAAGGTTGGCCGAAATATAATCGGTAATCACCTCAGACACAGTACGATTGTTGGTGAGCGACGCCGCAGCGAGCGCTGCGCCTTCAAGCGCGGACCTTAAGCGGGCTGCCTCCGTGGTTGAGCGAACGATATCCGTCGCGCTCCCGAGGAGACCAATGGTAGGAACCATCGTAATGGCGGTCATCAGGGCAATATTCCCCTTTTGCCGCCGCTTCTTCTTCACAGTTTGGGTCATGGGACTACACTCTCTCACCACTAACTCGCCCAACTATCATCCAGGGTTTGCGTTCGCGCGAAATAATGCCACTCGAGCCCTAAGAGACCATGAAGAAAATAGGGCTCATCGTTAACGCCAGAAGGGCGATTTTATCGAAAATAAGGATCTTGATTAGATCAAATCGCGTTGAGGTGAGAATGCACTTCCATAAAAAACGCCTACTGACTAAATGAAACATCCTAAACAAATCATCAACAGACTATCCCTAAACAGATCTTGGGCCGTAACGGGATCACAACCTCTTAAGGCCATAACGAGCCCTCGGCTGGGCCTTTGAAAGGAGCCGACAGATGGTCCGCATCCTATTTTTTAGCTTCATCATTCTGGCGAGTTCCGCCAGCCTGTGGCAGCAGCATGTGCCCGCGTCCACGCGCGCGAAGGCGCCCGCGACGCTCGATAACGCCCTTGTCACAATTGACACCGCGGTGACCGCTGGCGCCGTTATGGTTGCCAATTATGTAATGCCCAAAACGGAGACGCAGCTCGACGTCGGGCCAACAGCAGACAATCCCCTCAGCTTTGGCGGCGATGGCGACATTGTGACGGTCTATGAAGCTGTCAGCGAAGATCATCTATCGGATGGCGCGTTTGACAACACCATTTTCCTTGGCGCGGAATTAGCGCAAGCTCAATTTGTGCGAGCCAAGATGAACGGCGTTCTGTTCGATGGCGCAAAGATCAAGCACGGCCTTTTCAGCGACGTTTATATGCGCGGTGCCTCGGCGCGCGTGGCCAACTTCTCAGATACGGTCTTTTTCCGGTCGGACCTCAGCACGGCAACGTTAGACGGTTCAGATTTTACCAACACCGTCTTCACCGGCAGTCGCCTTGTGGGAGCGGCCTTCGCCTCCGGCACCCTCGACGGTGCGATTGTTCGCGACAGCGAAGCGGCCGGTGCAACCTTTATCGGCGCGACCCTGACGGATGCGCGGTTCGAGCGGACCAATCTGCGCCGATCCTCCTTTGAGAGTGCGAGCCTAAATGGGGCGCAGTTCACCGAGACGCCTCTGCATGGGGCGAGTTTTGAGAAGGCGGATTTATCCGGCGCTGATTTCTCTAGCGCCCTTGGCCTGACGCAAGCGTTGCTGTCAGGTGCCTGTGGCAACAGCGAAACCAAACTCCCCCGTGGGCTGACATTAACGCCGTGCGAGGGCCTTGAAGGCCTTCCGACAGAGCCCAATGAGCTGGCGATTGAGGAAGATGCCTCCCCCCAGCGATTGGCCCAGCGGTAAGCAACGGGCCTCAACACCCATGACAACCCAGAGGGGCGGCCATGGGGCCCGGGGGGGGCCCGGTGACGCCGCGCCCACCTAGCACCCCATGGCTTTTGGCATCGAACTGTCCTAATTTGAGGATATGGCCGATGACACCCGCCAATCACCCATCGACACGCCCAACGTTGACGAGCCGACCCTAACGGGCACAGCGCTCATCGCGCAGGAGGTGTCGCGCCTACCCACCAGGCCGGGCGTATACCGCATGTTTAATGGCGAGGGTGAGGTCCTTTATGTGGGAAAAGCCAAAAGCCTAAAGGCCCGGGTATCGAGCTATGCGACCCTAAACGGCCATTCAAACCGCATTGCACGAATGATTTCTGAAACCAGGGCCATGCAGTTTGTGGTAACGGAGACGGAAACCGAAAGCCTACTGCTCGAGGCGAACCTCATCAAAAGCCTCAAGCCCCGCTATAACGTCCTTATGCGGGATGATAAGAGTTTCGCGAACATCTTACTCGCCCTCGACCACCCTATTCCGCAGATCCTGAAACATCGCGGTGCCCAAAAGAGGAAAGGCCATTACTTTGGCCCCTTCGCCTCCGCTGGTGCGGTCAATCGAACCCTGAACACGTTGCAAAAAGCCTTCCTATTACGGAATTGTTCAGACGCCGTTTATGATGCCCGTACCCGCCCCTGCCTTCTCTATCAGATCAAACGCTGTTCAGCGCCTTGCGTCGGTCTTATTGACGAAGCGGGGTATGGAGAGTTGGTGGAAGAAGCCAAAGGCTTTTTGCAAGGCCGAAACCGCGATGTGCAGGCGCGCCTCTCCAAACAGATGGAGGAGGCGGCTGAGGCGCTCGACTTTGAACGGGCCGCCTCATTACGGGACCGGATCCGGGCCCTGACCTATGTGCAGGAGAGCCAGGGGATCAATCCCGGCTCCGTTGATGAAGCAGATGTGTTCGCCATCTACGCCGATGGCGGCCAGGCCTGTGTACAAACATTCTTTTTCAGGGCGGGGCAGAACCTTGGCGCCCATGCGCACTTTCCCCGCCATGACAAGGAAATGGCCCCGGCGGACATTCTGCAGAGCTTCGTCGCTCAATTCTATGACGACCGTCAGCCGCCGAAGCTTTTGCTCCTCTCCGACCCGATTGAAGACCAGACCCTTTTGGCAGAAGCCCTGTCCACCAAGGCGGGTCGCAAGGTAGCGGTGACCAGTCCAGAGCGAGGCGAGAAGAGAGAGCTTGTCGCCCAAGCTGTGATGAACGCGAAGGAGGCGTTGGCCCGCCGCCTGGCCGACACGGCGTCCCAGGCCAAACTCATGAATGCATTGGCGGAGACCTTGTCCCTCACCTCACCGCCACGCCGGATTGAAGTTTATGACAATTCTCATATCTCCGGCACCAATGCGGTGGGCGGCATGATTGTCGCCAATGAAGAAGGGTTCGCCAAAAATCAGTATAGGAAATTTACAATAAAGGACGAATCCCTCTCCCCCGGCGATGATTTTGGCATGATGCGGGAAATGCTGACCCGTCGCTTTCACCGCCTGGTGAAAGAAGAAACCCCGGGCGCCGAGGGGTGGCCAAGCCTTATCATCATTGACGGCGGCGAGGGCCAGCTTAGCGCCGCGCGGGAGGTGATGGAGGACGCAGGGATCATCATTGGCCCGGATACGGAGAATGGGGAAATCATGCTCCTATCTGTTGCCAAAGGGCGCCGTGAAAATGAGCGGGGGGAGCGCCGCGCAGACCGCACAGCGGGCGCTGTGGGCGAGCAGTTTTTTGTGCCCGGCCGGAGCGCCTTTATGCTCCCCCCACGCAGCGCCGTTCTCTATTACCTTCAACGATTGCGGGATGAGGCGCACCGCTTTGCGATTGGCAGCCACAGGGCCAAGCGCTCCAAGGACATGGTGAAAAACCCGCTCGACAATATTGAGGGCATCGGCGGTAAACGCAAAAAAGCGCTCCTGCACCATTTTGGTTCAGCAAAAGCCGTCGCCCGGGCAAAGGCTGCGGACCTTGCTACCGTCGAGGGCATTTCAGAATCCCTGGCGGCGCGCATCTATGATCATTTTCATCCGTCAGGGTAACAACTTTCGAATTTCCCCGCACACAAAAAGGTATCTGTATGGGGTCGTTTCTTACCCGTTGCCATACAGAACTCTAGGGCGCGCGCGCCTGGAACAAAGCCGAAACTCAGTTGCAGATCACGAGAAGGATGATTGTCATCAAAGTAGCCAGCGTAGACTTTCTCCGCTCCTTGTTTGAAGGCGATTTCCAGCACCGCGGTCAGTGTTTCTTTCATTATTCCCTGTCTGCGATGCGGTGCTCCGAGCCAAAAACCGACGCGAACGGCGCCACCCTTCATCGGAAGAAGGCCGATGCATCCTAAGAGGGCGCACCCCGTTGCATGCGTTATGGCCCACACTTGTTCCTCACCGGTCTGAGTATAGGCAAGGAACTGGTCAAAATCCTCTAAGGTGTAGGGAGACGGCACACGAGCTAACATCCGCGCTGTCTCAAAGTCAGACATATGTTCTACCACCGACGCCCCATCACGAGACGCAAGGGGCCTGAGGACCAGCCGCGAAGTACGGTGGGTATGGGGAAGTCGGTCAAACACATCACATTGTACCTCTCCCCGAAACACTTTCTCAAGATCACCGCGGGAGAATTCCAGAACCAGCCAGCCATCCTTGGGAGTGCATGATGGGGACGTGGGGTACAGGGTCTTTTGACAATGATGACGCGGCCGACTTCATTTATGATGTCGAGCAGCGGGGCGCCTCGGTGGTAAAAACAGCCCTGCAAAAGGCCGCCAACGCAAATGGCAGTCTTGATGCCTGGGACGGCGCCGTCGCCGTCGCCGCGGCGGAGTTCGTCGTCGCCGGACTAGGACATGCAGACGGCTTGGACGAATCCGCCCGGGAAGTTTTTGCGACCTTTGAAGGGCGAGAGAACGAATTGGCTGCCCTCGCCCCCGAGGCACGCCTAGCCGTCTCACGGGTGATGGCAAAAGGATCTGAGCTGAAAGAACTGTGGGAAGAGGATAGTGTGGATCCGGACGATACCCAAGCCTTCCTCGCCAGTATGGAGCGGCTGACGCTCAGATTGGGATAGTTTGCTTATCGACTAGGAAAGCTGTCATCCCGGTTTGCCTGACGGGCAAGGCCGGGATCCAAAAGCTTGGGTGGCCGGTGTTGTGCACCATACTGAGATCTCCAAAGTATGGATCCCGGGCCTCCCTGTGGTCGCCCGGGATGACATCATAAGGGAACTCAGGGTACGGCTTTACAGGCCATCTCAATTATCCCCTTCCCCGTTTCAAAAACGGGCCAATCACCCGCCTGCCCGCGAAACCACGTCATTTGACGTTTGGCCAACCGGCGCGTTGCCTGCTGCGCCGCCGCAATGGCTTCCGGCAAGCTCATATCTTCCGCTAAATAGCTTGTGAGTTCTGGCCCCCCCACCGCTTTCATCACCGGCAGATGATCGGGCAGCGCCCGTTGGCGTAGCCCGCGCACTTCTTCCAGGGCTCCAATCTCCACCATCTTTTCAAACCGAGTGTTACACTGATCATAAAGCTGTTCGCGAGGTGGGCACAGTACGTATCCGTTGAAAGGAATATCCGTAACCGGCTGTGGCGGCTCGGCTTGCCACTCCGATAGAGGTTTCCCGGTAGTGCGGTATACGGACCAGGACCGTAGGTGCCGTTGACGGTCCATCGGCTTTAAGGCCGCCATGGCGGGGTCATTGGCCAAAACTTCCTCCCGAAAGCTGTCCATTCCAACCTCCAACAGTCTTGCCGCGGCCTCCGCCTGCACTTCGTCCGGCACCGGCGGTATGGGCGAAAGACCCACCGTCAACGCCTTCAGCCACAAGCCGGTACCGCCAACGACGATGGGCACTTTTCCCCGCGCCGCGATGTCTTCAACGACCTTCGCCGCTTCCCTCGCAAAACGGCCAGCGGACCAGGCGTCGGCTCCGTCAGCGACACCATAGAGATGGTGCGGCACCATCCCCTCCTCCGCCTCGGTTGGGCGGGCCGTCAGAATACGGAGGTCGCGGTACACCTGCATCGCGTCGGCGTTGATGATCTCGCCGCCCAGTTTTTCAGCAAGCGTTAAGGCCAAAGCGGACTTGCCGCTGGCGGTGGGCCCTGCAATGACGATGGCGTTTGGCATAACCACAGGCAGTAGCACCAAAAATGGAACACGTCCTCACCCTGGTCGCCCCGGACTCACTTGATGATGCATCTGTAAAGCGGTTCGCGAGTGACGCAGCGGCCCCTCGCACGGATCGGTTGGGCGGCCGGGCCGCTGACCTTTACACAAGCGCGGGGCGCGATGCCCTCCTCCCCCTTGTGGCCACAGCCCAGGCAGAAGGGCTCGACGCTGCGGTGACCCCCGCCGAGGGGCGCCGCAAGTCGGTGCTCATCAGCGATATGGACTCAACGATTATCGAGCAAGAGTGCCTTGACGAATTGGCAGACCTCGCCGGTTTTGGGGAGGAGATCAAAGCCGTTACCGAGCGCGCGATGCGGGGAGAACTCGATTTCGAGGCGGCGCTGGTCAGCCGGGTAGCAAAGCTGAAGGGCCTACCGACGACAACCGTCGACCAAGTCCTTGCCGAGCGCATCCGCCTCAGCCCCGGCGCGCGCACCCTCGTCACCACCATGGCGGCCCACGGCGCAACGACGGCCCTCGTCTCGGGGGGCTTTACCCTGTTCACCGGACCGGTGGCCGCCCAAGCGGGCTTCGCATTCCACTTTGGGAACCAGCTCATCGAAGGCGATGATGATTGCTTCACCGGTGAGGTCGCTCGCCCCATTTTGGGTCGGGAGGCGAAACAGGAACGGCTTCTAGCGCTTTGTCGGGAAAAGAGCGTGGGACCCGCGGCTGCCCTTGCCCTGGGGGATGGCGCCAACGACCTCGCCATGATCGAGGAAGCGGGCCTTGGCATCGCCTACCGGGCGAAACCCGTCGTGGCCGGCGCCGCCGATGCGGCAATCCATCACACAGACCTTACCACAGCCCTTTATTTCCAAGGCTATCGCGACAACGAATTTTCGTTTTAACCGTTCAGCTATACGCCATTGTCACCTATATATAGCGTAACAAGGAGTACCCAATGACCGATGCCGCCACCGCCACCATCCAATCCGCGATCAGCGATAATGACGTGATGCTGTTTATGAAGGGCTCACCTCAATTTCCGCAATGCGGGTTTTCAGCAGCCGTGGTGCAGATTCTCGACTATCTGGGGACGGAATATGGGTCTATGAACGTGCTAGAAAACCAAGATGTTCGCCAGGGCATCAAGGATTTCTCCGACTGGCCCACCATCCCCCAGCTTTACGTGAAAGGCGAGTTCGTCGGCGGTTGTGACATCGTCCGGGAAATGTTCGAACAAGGGGAGCTGCGCGGCTTTCTTGAAGAAAAAGGGGTGCTCGAGGCTGAGGGTTAGGCGTCTGCTTGACAG
>CALFRH010000485.1 GCA_937919225.1 uncultured Parvularcula sp. | reverse complement strand
GCGGCTGCGTGCACTGCCAAGTCCACGGAGCCGGTGGCGTCTTCCAGGAGATCGAGGATGACTACCTCTACGACGAGGTACCACCCCAGGAGTTGCCTCAGGTCGCAGCGAAGATCCGGGATTTGATGGACTTTGAAAGGTCGGATCTGTTCTCCGACGCGGAGAAAGCAGCTTTTCGTCTCGCTCGCGATGCCGGCAGGACGCCTACTCGAACAACTGCTGCCCATATTGAGGAACTGAGACGCCACCATTCCGACGAGGTCATTCAGGAGGTGATGGCGACCCTGATTTTGACTGCCTGGCTGTCAACGGTGATGCAGTCGCAAGGAACGGTTACGGACCAGCAGAGTATGTCCTGGGCGCTCAGGCATTTGGGGCCAGCTGGATGGAACCCGGGTGTGCATTCGGGATTACCCAACGAACAGCGCCCCTATCACATGAGCCAGTTCAACGCGTTCATGGCGGGCGAGCTTTTCGCCGGTGACGTCGCCGATGGCATAAGCGAATGGATTGGCGTCCACGTCCCGCTTGCAGTCGATGAAGACGGCGACGGTGTTGAGGATGCCTTCGATGGCTTCCCGACCGACCCGAGCAAGTGGGCTGATACTGATCGCGACGGGATCGACGATAGCGTCGATGATGACATCGATGGCGATGGGCTGAGCAACGCTGAAGAGGCCGAGAGAGGGACTTTCCCTTACAAAGCGGACTCTGACGGGGACGGCATCGATGACCCCTCTGAGCTGAAGGCGGGAACCAATCCCGTCGATCCAAAGAGTCTCTGACCCATGTTCGCATTTAGACCTGCAGGTCTTTTATGGCGATAACACGGATCCTTAGTGGTCTTGCCTCTGTGGCTTTGGTCTGTGGCGCCGCTCTGAGCCCGGCCTTAGCGAGTGCCAATGAGACAGGAGCCGAGCCATCGCATTCGTGGACGCCAAACTCCTACGAGCCGTACCCATTTCCCTATTACGTGGACGACACCGACCGATATCCAGCAGCTAAGCCGCCTGAAGGCACTGTAAATCGTCACGGAGAGCTCGAGTATCTTGGCGAAGGGGTCTTCGGGGCACATTGGTTTGTCGATGCTGGCGGTGCGACTTGGCACTTTGTCAGCGCAGGCGACCGTCAAAAAGACGTGGTGCTACTGATCCATGGCCACCCGGACACATGGTATGCATACCGACATGTCATGGTTGATCTGGCCAAAGACTACTATGTCATCTCTGTCGATACACTTGGGTACGGGCAATCAGACAAGCGCCCCGAATTGGATGTGAGCTATCCGGCTGTGGCAGCCAGCCTCGTTCAATTGCTCGATACAATCCAGGTCGAGCGCTTCAACCTGATTACACATGATCGGGGTAGCGTCATTAGCGATCACCTCATCGCCAGCGATGGCATGTCCGATCGCATTCTCGCATTCCTGAGAACCCAGCAATCGTTTGATCAGCCGCATGGAATTCCTAGGCCCGATCATGAAGCCATGATGACGCCCGAATTCCACCGTGGCGAGGATTTCATGCGCAGCCTGTACGCTGGCAATTACGTTTCGGATGAGGTGCCCGAGGAAGAGCTCGCTCGCTTTGAGTGGGAATGGGGTTTTGTCGGCACCCCAGAAGCCTCGGCGCGCACATTCCAAGGCACCAGTTTTGAAATCGAGCGAGAGTTCCGCATGGCGAACACTGTGCCGAAGATGACGATGCCTGTCGTCATAATGCAAGGATCACGCGATCCGGCTCAAAAGCCGGAAGAGTATTACCGTTCAGCGGAGCTCTTGCCCAACGGCCGGGTTGTTATCGTCGACGCCAATCACTTCATTCACACTGAGGCGCCTGAAGTGGTCGCCCGAGTTGCTCGCGATCTCTTCCGCTTCAAGAACTCGAACAGGCCCGATCTGGTTTCCTTCGAGGAAGCGCAGTTCATCTATCCCGAGAAGCAATAGCGGGCCGCTGAAAGGGAGACCTTGACCGCGACTTGCTGCACTGAGGAGGACAAAAGAATGATCGCTTTGTGTGACTCAGGGGTTTTGGTGTTTGGTTTCGCGATCAGCAGGTGAATTGGCGCTATGGGAGATTGGATTTGACCCTAATTTCTGGAATGAGCCTGGCATTGCGGGCCGCTCTAACACTTGTTTTTATGGCTGCTGCAGGCACGAAGCTTGCGGGGCTTTCTATGATGGTTGAAACGTTTGAGGCCATTGGGTGGGGACAGTGGTTCCGATACGTTACCGCATTTGTTGAGCTAGGTTCGGCCGCACTTCTTTGGTTTCCAAGAATGCAAGCCGTCGGCGCCGGATTGCTGATGACAACGATGATATGCGGCGCGCTTTTCCATGTTTTTGTCATTGGCCCGTCAGCGGTTCCTGCGCTGATCTTGGCAGGGCTTTGCGCAATCGTGGTAGTGATCCATCGTGACCAATTGCTCGGGCTGCTTTCGAACCGCATCCACTAAGCTAGGCATCAGGCTATCTTGAGCAGACAAATGAGCGGGAGACATGCGATACACTTTTCAATGCGTCTTCCTAGTAAGTGTGCGTTGACTCTCGCGACCGCAGCTTATGGGTTTGCGCCTGTTGTCGCCGATCTCAACGAAACCCACCTTTTCAATCCTGATTGGAGCCCTCACGCCCGCATGCACGGTGCCTGGCTGCTATTCAGCGGCGCTTGCATCGCTGGTTTCAGCTTGTTCAGGGCGTGGGTACATGACGAACTGATTGTCCCAAGCGTTGTGGGGCTGTTGTTCGTGTCGGGCTTCTGGCTGGCGGCTTTAAGCACTCCCTTTTATGGGGGGGCTTTGGTCGACCATGACGGATACAAAGACACGCTGCTCGGTCTGAATGCGAATGTCTTGGTTTTCCTTGTGGTAACCGGAACGCTCGTCACTGTGCTGATTTACGCAACGCGATCCAGACCAATTCGAACCGAAGCATAGATTGTCAGTCGATCAATGGAGACCGCAAAGTGCAGAGTGTTGGGCTCCTGGTTCACTCTGCAGGTATCGAAACAGTTTCGGTTCCGTTCGATGTCTCGGGACTTTGGTCTGTGTCACCGCGGCCATCGAGAGCACGTCCAGTGTTGGCGTACACTCTTGGAACGGATTTCAAGCTTCGTAGAAAACTGTGAACCTTTGGAGTTCGGTGAACATCGACATGCGTCACGATCCAGACCGGTACTCTCCAAGCAGGATCGGGCGTTGCAACTTCCTTCAGCCAAGTCACACTTCGTCCAAGGAAATATGAGAAATCCAGTTCCCAACCCGGCGAGCACAGCATCATTCGCGCTTTCAGCAGACGAGGAAGTCAT
>CALFRH010000484.1 GCA_937919225.1 uncultured Parvularcula sp. | reverse complement strand
CCAGTTTGACATTGTTTCTGTGACGGGAAACTCGCTTGGTTGGTATCTCGCCCTTGCCGCTGCGGGGGCCCTCTCCCCTGAGGCCGCCATCACGCTGATCGACACAATGGGCCAACTGATGGAAGACCACGGGGTGGGCGGACAATTGGTCTACCCGTTGGTCGACGCAGAATGGCGCGCCAGCACTGAGCGGGCAGCGGCGGTTGAGCAAGCTATGCGGTCCGCAGCCAGCCTTAAAGGATCGACGGTTTATCACTCCATCCATTTGGGGGGGATGGCCGTCCTTGCGGGAAATGAGGCCGGCCTCGTGGCGCTTGAAGAGGCGCTGCCCCAAGCGGATGATCGTTTTCCCTTCCGCTTGGCCCGGCACGCAGCCTTTCATACCCCCTTGTTGGAGCATGTCAGCCATCTGGCACGGGCGGCACTGCCCCCCACCCAGTTTCAACGCCCAACCATCCCGATGATTGACGGGCGCGGCACCATCTGGCGGCCCTATGATGATTTAACGTCGCTTTGGGATTACACCTTAGGCGAACAAATCACGACCACCTACGACTTCTCTGCCGCCATAGAGGTTGCGATCAAAGAGTTTGCCCCCGACCGCCTTATCATTTTGGGGCCGGGTTCAACCCTCGGACCGCCGGTGGCCCAAGCATTGATTCAACATGAATGGCGCGGGATCGACAACAAGGCTTGCTTCGCTCGAACCCAAGGCGACGACCCATTCGTCCTTGCCATGGGTATTGAGGAACAACGGCGACGGGTGATCCGTTAACGCTCAAATCGGGTTGACAAAACAATAAGGGAAATCGTTTTTTCAACGCCGTCCATTACCCCCAGGGCATCAATTGTCTTTTCAAGTTGCTGCATGTCGGAGGCATTCACTTCAACCACAAGATCGTAAGATCCGCTAACAGATTGAATACGATCTACCGTATCTAAGCGTCGTATCGTCGGCACAAGAGTGTTGAGTACCTTTGGCGCAATCACCATCAATACCGACGCCCGGACCCGCCCCTTATGGTAGGAATCAGATAGGCGGACCGTATACCCCTCAATAATCCCGGACTGTTCCAACCGCTCTAAGCGACTTTGCACGGTGGTGCGAGAAATCCCCAAGCGGCGCCCCAACTCCGCGGTGGAAAGCCGAGCATGGGTTTCCAGCAGTCGCAGCAGAGCTTCGTCTTTCTCAGAGACCGTTATGGCCATTTCATCCTCGCTTCCGTCATTTGTTATTTTTCTGTCGTCATTCTATCTAAAAAAAGCGGCACTTTCGTCAATACCAACATCGAAATTAATAGAGAAATTTGCAAAGATGCTGCAGTTGCAACTGGTAAGAGACCCATGACGCACGCAACCGCCCCTGCCCTCGTTGCAAATCAAACGCCGAAGCCCTTCGGGACCCTGTCGGGCGTCTATTTGAGACCAGGGCGGCTCAGTGATGTGGATGCGCTTTACGGCTTAGCGGAACAAACAGGCCCAGGTTTTACAAGCCTTGTAACGGATCGCGACCTCCTTGCGTCCCGCCTTGCCGTGGCCGAGGAGAGCTTCGCCTCTCATCAACTCACAAATTCGTATGCCGACTATATACTCATTGCAGAGAAGCCTTATAGTGGCGAAGTGGTCGGATGTTCGACAATCAAAGCTGCCGATGGCCCCCGACCAGACTTTCTCAATTACCACCTTGAGCGGGCGGTAGATGGGACCGCAACCCACCTATTGGCAACCGACGCCCTGGCAGATGCCGCTGAAGTTGGTTCGCTTTTCGCGGCGCCCTCCGCCCGCGGAACGGGAGCTGGCCGCCTCCTCGCCCAGGGGCGCTACATGCTAATGGCGGCTAATCCTGATCGCTTCCCGCCGATGGTGATGGCTGAGCTGCGGGGCCTTGGTAGCGATGAGGATGAACCTGCCCTTTGGAAGTGTCTTGGTCAAAAATTGTACAAAATGTCATTCGCCACCGCCGATGAAAAAGTGGGCAGCGGTGACACCGCCTTTATGATAGAGGGCACTCCCCGAACCCCTATTCCGCTCACAGATTTGTCGATGGAGGCTATTGCTGCCCTCGGCGCTTGCCATCCCGATGGTGAGCCCGCCTTGCGTCTTTTACGGCGAGAAGGGTTTGAGGACATAGATATTGTCGACCTTTTCGACGGGGGGCTTATCGTTGCCACCCCGGTCAAAAACCTTCGAACACTGAAAGAAAGCCAACGCCTTTCGATCTCTCCCGCCGCTCACCTCACCAACACGGAGCGTTTGTTGATTTCAAATGATCGCGTTCACGATTTTCGGTGCACAATTGCGGATGTAGCGGTGGAGGGCGACAAAATCCTTGCCCCAGCAACGGTTCTCTCATGCCTCAACCTAACGGCGGGTGACAACGCACGGGTCATGACCCCTTAAGGTCCAGGTCGGCAACAGCTCACCAATCGTACGTCAACCCAACATAATATTGGCGCCCTAACCGCTCTATCAGGGATTTTTGACCGACGTCTCCACCTTGATATTCAAAGTACAGATCATCTGTCAGATTCCGCCCATCGACAATAAAGGTCAATTCGTCGGTCAATGAGAGCTTCAGCCTAGCATCAAGGGAACGAGATTCTCCCTGAAACGAATCCCGATCTGACGTCTCTCTTAGGACGGATACATACCCCCCATTATAGGTGTAGCCGGTCCAAAAACTGCCCCAATCTGCTTCGTAGAAGGCAGAAAGAGCGAGGGTTGTATCGGTTTGCTCCGGCAAAGACGCAGGCCCCGACCCATTGGCACGGGACACCTCACCGGTTTCATCGATAAATGTCGCCGCCGCCTGGACATAAAGCTGATCCAATGGCGCAGGAGCCCAGGTCAGTGTTGAGTCCGCAAAAAGCTCAAGCCCATCGACACGGTACGCATCTATATTTTCAAAGCTAGCAATTTCGTACTGGAAAACGTCGGGGAAGAGCTCGCTTGGAAGGTTGAATGCCGCGAGAGTGGGTACAAGTTCAGTGTCATAATCAACCCGCCTTGTCCGCTCAATGATGTCGTCATCAATCTCACGGCGAAACAGAGCCGCTCCGAAGACATGCCCCGGACCCGGATAATACTCAAATGAAAGGTCATAGTTCGTGGAACGCCGAGGCTCTAAGTCAGGGTTGCCAAGACTGATGGTGACGATCCCACCATCAAGCTCTAAACCCGCATTCGGCGCAATAACATCGAACCCAGGTCGCCCTACCCGCTGACCCGCACCCGCACGCAACGCCCACATTGGCGAAGGTCGATCGGTGGCCGCAATCATCGGAAGCCACTGGGTGGCGTCAGCATCTCGCTCGGTCTGCGTCACACTCTCTAAGGTTGGATTTCCCAAGATGGTGGGCAGAATCCCATTACCCGTTGAGTCACGATCCATCTGCTCAAAACGCACGCCGCCCACCACAGTCAACGGACCCTGCTCATAGCGGCCCATGACGTATGCGGCCGAAACAGATTCCACAATCCCGTAATCCTCGATAACGGAATTGAAGACGCTATCAACGGCATTAAGAGCTAGCGCACTCGCCGGACGCTGATCAAAGATAGTCCTTAACCCGTTGGTCGACAAATCCATGAACGGAACATCACCAACGGGTGTATCAACCAAAACACCCCCTACCGAGAGAGGGACCACGGCGCCGTCGAATATCTCCTTGCGCACGTCATTCTGACGCTCCGCCCTTCGCCATTGGGCCCCGACCTTAAGGTCAAAGCTCGCAAACAATGCGTGCTCATAATCAAGGCCCACAACCAAACCATCTTCGGTCAGGGCGCGATCTTCAGTTTCAAAATCCGTGAGCCGAACGCCCGAGGAATTGTAGTCGGGTATCCCTCCTCTATCGACAATAATGTAGGGATCATCCGTAATCGTGTAGGCGAACGGCTGGGCAAAAAGCGTTTCCCCGCTCACAAACCACTCTTCCTGCGCTGCTTGGAGGGTCGTTTCGCTCCACACCAGCCGCCAGGACAGGGTTTGTTCATCAGACATCGCGTGCGTGCCAAAGGCGCGCGCCACCTGGATATCCCGTTCTTCGTCGATCGCCCGAAGGCGCGCACTCGGCTGTGACGTCAGCGTCCCTGCTGCGGCGTTCACCGGGACGAAATCCGCTTCCCCATCTTGGTAGCGGTGAAAATCGAGGACATCGCCCGTATGACTGCGAAGATATGACAGATCCACCGTGTGCCCATCAGCGGGGAACAGGCTCACGGCAAGGGAGCCAGCATAGCGGTCGGCGTTGCGATCCTCCCGCTCATATCGCAGTAGTTCAGGAAAACCCTCCTGCAGAAACCCCCACGACCGTTGCAGGAAGACGGTTCTGTCAGTGTCTACCGCTTCAACAGCCAACGCCCCTCGTACCGCCCAAAGTCCACTAGGGTCCGCGTAAAGAATATCGGCAGCCCCCTCATAAGCGGCGTCTAGGCCATCCCCGCCGCCCGCAAGGAGCGAGGCAGAGCCGGCCCAGCCATCGACCGCGTCATCAATTTGCGCCCCCGCGGTCTCAATATTCAAGACAGCGCCAATCCCCTGCCCCTCCATATCGGGTGTCGGGGTTTTGATCAGCTCCAACGCCGTCACCAACCGCGTTGAATAGAAGTCGAGAGGCGCCTGCCGTCCCCCACCAAGGCTTTCGGCGGCCCCAATAATAACCCCATCCAAGGTGACACTGTTCAGCTCAGGCCGAAGGCCCCTTAACTGCACAAACTGGTTTTCCCCGCGCTCCGTCTCCAAAGCGACACCAGGCAAACGCCCCAACGCCTCTGCTATATCCACAGAAGATTGCACCGCCAACGCGTCTGGCCCGATGACGTCGATGATGCCATCCGCGGACTGTTTGGCCGCTATATCATCGGCCCCAAACCACTCGCTGGTCACCACAATAGTATCTGGCGCCGAGGCAGCCTCCATTGGCACCGTGGCCTGGACGCCGGCACATCCGAGTAAGAACAACATCGTTATTGTATAGCCCCAGAAGTCTTTATTGAGTATCACTAGATTTGCGGAGGTGTGATTGATTCACAAGGGGAAAATCGTGATGCCGTATCAATTACCTCAAGAGCAGCGGGTCGCGCTGACCGCGATCACCGCCGCCATGGTCGCATGGCTCACATCGAGTTGGGTCACCCCCCAGGATGTGACAGCGCACCCCTGGTCAGCGGCCCTTTTGGCCGGAGTGAGCGGCGCCGTTCTGGCTGTCATCTATGGCTGGTTTTTTTCCAAGAGACCGGAGACAAGCGCCCTCACCCGCTACTTTGTCATCGTGGCAATATGCCTGCCGGTAGTCTTCTTAGGATCGTTTTTTTTAGCGCTCGATACCTATGGCGCCGAGGCAGTTCTGGAAAAGAACAGGGTTTTCGATTGGCCAAACTATTTGGCGGACGACATCCTTCTCGCCATTCCCGCCTTCGCGGTGGCGGCGGGCGTCTATCTCCTGACCGATCAGCGCCCTCGACCGACGGCTGAACCCGCCCTGGGGGCGAGTGTACAACGCACTCTCGAACAAGATTGGATGCGAGGGTTCTGGATTGAGCCAGTGTTGCACGCGAACACCGGGGTGATCGCCTGTGTGGTCATGGGCACAGGGGCGCTCGCCAATCGATTGGCGCTCTGGCTTGCCCTTTGGTTTTTGGCCACGTCCCTCTTTCAACTCGTGCTCTGGGCAGCTTGGCGAGTGCGCGGCAAAATTCCCCCCATATGGGTTTGCGCGATTATGGTGGCTGCCCCCTTTGTGAATTGGGCTCGGTTTCCTGAGTTACAGGAGCACGGCATCGAAGCGGTCGGCGGCGGGATCGGCATGTGGACCATCGGGTTTTTGACCACCGCCGTCCTGTCAGCCCGGCGGATGTGGATCACCCTTTTTGTATTGACCGCCAACACTGTCGCGGTCGCTTACGCCTTTTACGACCATCAGCACGCCGATGGCTGGTTTGAACAATCCACCATCGCCTTTTTAGTGGGCAGTTTTGGCCTCGTCATCGCGCTGGCCACCTACGACATTTATCGCAAAGGGACCCAGAACCGGCATGACCTCGCGAACGCTCTTTCCCGAGAGCGGGAGGCGCGAGAACGAGCAGCGGTGGAGACCGAGCGGCGGCGCAGAATCCTAAGGGCCGTCGGCCACGACCTCCGCCATCCCTTAAGCGCACTACAATTGTGGCTCTACACGTCCCAGCAAAAACAGGGGGGCGGAAACGACGACTATAACGAGGCGATGGCGTCTGTTTCCTCCGCCCACGAAATATTGGATTCGATTGCCCAGCTATCTTTGATGGCAGATGGCGAGAAAAAACCGCGTCCGGGACCCGTGGATCTTGATATCTTCCTCGAGGATCTGTGCGCCGAAACCCGCCCTCTTGCAGAGGCAGCGGACATGGCCATCCGTTGCCATCCCCTCACCGTCACGGTCACCACCGACGCCTTTCTCCTACGGCGGATTATCCGCAACTTCATTGTCAATGCGATCAAACATGGCGCTGACGGCGATATCTTAGTCGCCGCCCGTCGTCGTCGCGGCGGCGTAGAAATATTGGTCATGGACCAAGGACCAGGCGTCGATGAAGCGGCTCAGGAAGGGATCTTCCAAGAGTTCACCAGCACCGCGAAAGAGGGAGACGGCATTGGCATCGGCCTAACCGTCGCCAAGGACCTCGCTGATGCCCTTGGCCTGGAGGTGATTTTTAGATCCGTTCTCGGCAAGGGCTCAACCTTTGGCGTGTGGATTCCACCCGGGGATTAGCGCGCCGGGCGATCATATTGGATCAGCGAAAGTTGGCTCACGCACTCAAAATAAAGACTGAGAAGCGGAGCTGCCGATGGCCCGGAGATCATTTAGAAGACTACCCAATTATCACATTACTGACAAATCGAGAATCATCATCAGTGATAACGGTTTCTCGTTCACGGATCCCCATGCCGCGGGCCTCATCGCCAACAATCCAAACGCCAAGCACTGGATATTGGCCATCAAAACAGGGCGGCGGCGCATACGCTTGGCAGATGTACCCCTCCTCCCCATACCCAAAGTCCGGCGACTTCACGGGGTCATTATGGTCCCCAACAATCTCAATATTGGCCCCTTCCCGCGAAAAAAGCGGCTTACGGATAAAAGGCTCAGGCAAATCCGGGTGCTCCGAACCGAAAAAGCTCGGCAGTAAATTCTCATGGCCCGGCCACCCCTCCCAGAGAAGCGGCAGGAGGCCTTTGTTTGAGAGGACGGCTTTCCACGGCGGCTCCACCCATCTGGTAGGCGCTAGGGGTAATTCGGCCCCAAACACTTCGCGATGCATGAATTCCCATGGGTAGAGCTTAAAGATTTGTTCGATCACATCGCTTTCATGGTCGGCATAACGATGGTTCTCATCAACCCCGATCTGCTCAATATCGACCCACCGTGTGTGCAGCCCCGCCTGGCGCGCGCAATCCTCCATATACATGGTGGTGGCGCGATCCTCATACCCATCATCGACCGAGGTAAAGGGCATCATCAGTTCATATTCAGTGTCTTCAGTGAACC
>CALFRH010000483.1 GCA_937919225.1 uncultured Parvularcula sp. | reverse complement strand
ATTGACGAATCCCTCATCGCCATACTCTTCACCAATAACCGCTGTCGTGGCCTCGCCGCCCGCGAAAGCGTCTCGCTTGAGAACATCAATCAAAAAATCTCGGTTGGTTGCCGGTCCGATAAGTGCGGAACGCTGCAGCGCTTTTATCAAACGTTGGCGCGACTGGTCGCGGTCCGCTCCTATACCAATGACCTTAGCGACCATCGGATCATAGAATGGAGAGATATCATCTCCGGTTCTGACGCCCGCATCTAGGCGTACACCCGTACCACTCGGTTCGTGCCAATGATCGATATGTCCTGTGCTTGGAAGGAAATCGTTCTCTGGGTCCTCCGCATACAGGCGAACCTCAATAGCATGCCCCTGAATATGGATGTCGCTCTGCGCCAGGCCAAGCGGTACGCCTGCGGCGACCTTGAGTTGCAAGGCAACAAGGTCGAGACCTGTCACCGCTTCGGTGACGGGATGCTCAACCTGAAGCCTCGTGTTCATCTCTAAAAAATAGAACTCGCGATCCGCGCCAAGGAGAAATTCGACGGTGCCGGCGCCGACATAGTCAACAGCCTTTGCTGCGTTGACGGCCGCGTCCCCCATCGTTTCGCGCAATTCTGGTGTCATCACGGGGCAGGGGGCTTCCTCGACGACTTTTTGGTGGCGTCTTTGAACGGAGCAATCCCGTTCGCCAAGATGAATGATATTTCCATGCTGGTCGCCAAAGACCTGTATTTCGACGTGACGAGGGCGGAGAATAGCTTTTTCAATAATAAGTTCGCCAGAGCCGAACGCTGTCTCAGCTTCTTTCCTCGCTAGGCTGATGGCTTGCGGGAGGTCCTCATTCCGTTCCACCAAACGCATGCCGCGTCCACCACCACCTGCGGCTGCTTTCACCATTAGGGGAAACCCGACTGCTGCCGCCTCATTGATAAGCGTTGCGTCCGACTGATCTTCGCCTTGGTAGCCAGGAACGCATGGAACGTCGGCAGCGATCATGGCTCGCTTGGCGCGGGCTTTGTCGCCCATCACGTCAATTGCTTTATCCGGTGGACCAACAAATATCAGCCCGGCCTTACGACATGCTTTCGAGAACTCGACATTCTCCGACAAAAAGCCATATCCTGGATGAACGGCGTCTGCGCCGGTGACCTTGGCGGCGTCGATAATTTTTTGAATAACGAGATAAGAATCGGAAGCGGCTGGAGGGCCAATGCATACTGCCTGATCAGCCAAAGCCACATGGGGAGTATTTTTGTCAGCCTCTGAATAGACCGCGACGGTTTCAATACCGAGATCTTGCGCGGTACGCATGATGCGACACGCAATTTCACCACGATTGGCGATCAGTAAACGGTTTATTACACCCATTATGAAGTCTCGCTTGCGATCACCCACGGTGCAGGTTGCTTATCGAAAAACGACTGAATACCAGCGCGCGCTTCATCGCTGACCATCCGGTCGGCGAAATTCTCTGCCGCTGCGGTAACGACCGCCTCACGTTCAAGCCCCCCTATGTTGAGGAGCAATGATTTGATATCGGCAACAGCGCCCGGCGCGCATTTCAAAACCTGGTTTTTAAGGCGCCGTTCAGCAGCTTCCAGCGCATCCGAGTCATCCCCAATAAAATCGGCAAACCCATACTTTTCGGCGTCAGTCCCTTTAAAGCGCGCAGCAGTAAGCATCAGCCGCCTTGCCGTTGCATATCCCATTTTTTGGATAATAAACGGCGCGATTTGAGCGGGGGTAAGGCCAATCATTGTTTCTGTCAGAGAGAACTTGGCGTCGGTGGCGCAAATGACGGCGTCTGCGCAGCATGCAAGGCCAAAGCCTCCCGCCATTGCCGCACCTTCTATGACAGCGATCACCACCTGGGGAGCCTCATTGACCGCATCAAATAGGGAGGCGGCTTCCCGCGACATGGCCACCACGTCATCGCGCGCCTCTGGGGTTTGGAGCTCTGCTTTGAACTGCTTGAGGTCCCCGCCGGAGCAAAAGACACCGCCGCGACCGCGCAGGCTCACACCCCGTACGGAACGGTCATCTCGTATATCGCTGAAAACCTGACGCAGGTCAGCCTGCATCTCGTTTGTCAGAGCGTTTTGTTTGTCCGGAACATTCAGCCAGACCGTCAGCCAGCCCTGTTCGAAGACGAGATCCAGTGTTGTAGTTTCGGGAAGCGCTTTCATGATCCGTCCTACATTCGTGCGATGCCAAAGCTGTTGGGTTTGAGTTGGCGGGTTCGACCTTCCGTACAGGTCGCTAGACAAAAGCCGAGGACTTTGCGGGTGTCTCGCGGATCAATAACCCCATGGTCCAGAAGACGGCCCGACGTATAAAAAGCATTTTCTTGCTTCTTGAAGATGGCTTCGATGGCTTTTTCCCGTTTGTCCAGCTCCTCTGGCACAATTGGGTTGCCTTTGCGTTTTGCAGTTGCCTCGGCCACATGGCGCATCGTTTTAGCGGCCGATTCGCCGCCCATCACATTGGTGGCGGCATTTGGCCAGGCGAACAGGAAATCTGGTTCGTATGCATACCCACACATGCCGTAATTGCCAGCGCCAAAGCTAGCGCCGACGTAAAGAGAAATTTTAGGGACGGATATGTTTGATACCGCCTGGATCATCTTAGAGCCATGCTTGATCATCCCGGCCTGTTCAGATTCCGTTCCAACAATATAGCCTGTCGTGTTGTTGAGGAAGATGACGGGGATATCAGCTTTATCGCACAGTTGAAGGAACTGCGCCGCTTTTGTTGCACCATTGGGGTCAATAGAGGCATTGTTCCCAATAATGCCGCAGGGATGGCCCATAATACTTGTTTGCAAGCATACGGTGCCCGGACCGTAGCGTGCCTTAAACTCTTCGAAACTCGAGCCATCGACAATCCGACTAACGAGTTCCCGCATATCATAAGGGGTTCGGTAATCAACCGGAACAACGCCAGCCAGTTCGTCTGCGTCGTAAAGAGGGGCGTCATAGTCTGCCCGAGAGGAGGGGGCTTGACCCTCATTCCATCCGAGGCGTGCCATAACGTCACGTGCTACGCCAAGCGCGTGCGCATCGTCCTCAGCAAGATACTCAACAAGCCCTGAAACGGACGCATGCATCTCCGACCCGCCAAGCTCGCGATCATTCGCTGCCTCGCCAGTCGCTGCTTTCACCAATGCCGCCCCAGCTAGAGCTGCGAGACCGTTGGATTTGACGCCAATGACATAGTCCGACATGCCCGGCATATAGGCGCCGCCCGCAGTCGATGGTCCGTGTAGGACTGAGATGGTGGGGATCCCCATGGCGCTCAGCTTGGCAAGGTCGCGAAACATACCCCCGCCAGTAGCCCACATTTCGACCTTAAACTTTAACAGATCAGCACCGGCACTTTCGACCAAGTGAAGCACGGGCAGTTTTTGACGCATCGCGATGCTTAGTATGCTCAGCGCTAAAGGGGAGGTCATCGGGGTCATCGCGCCTGCACGGATCCCGCTATCGTCAACCCACAGCAGGCATCGTACACCGCTTACATATCCGATACCAGCAAGCACGCTGGCGCCGGGAATGCTGGTCTCAGGATCTTCATCCTCAACCAGATAATTCGCAAGAGTGTGTAACCTCAAGAACGGCATTCCAGGGTCAAGGACACGGGCCATGCGCTCATGGGGCGGAAGTTGTCCGCGCTTGGTGAAGGTGGCCCGACGCGCATTTGACGCTTCGACCGAGCGCTCTTCGATGGTGCGTAACTTATCGACCAATTGGAGCATCGCCTTGCGGTTTGGCTCAAACGATGGCGATGAGGGGGTGATTTTTGATTTAAACACGCTCACGGATCAATCTCTCCAACAAGTGCCGTGGCAGATGGACAGGCGCGTCTAACAAAACCTGTCCGTAGCTTTTGCCTTGGGGATCGTTACGGAGGCTAGCGACGCCGCCGCCGCCAAGGACGTCATGGAGCAGGAAATTGATGGCCCCTGTCCCCGGTAGGTAATAGCGGTCTACTCCACCTTTCAGAAAGTGCGAAAACCGTTCTTGCACAACGCTTTCCGTAAGGCTTTCCCAAATCCAAGGGGTAAAGGCCGTATCCAGCGGGATAATCCCAATATTGGCCTTGTCGCCTTTGTCCCCGGACCTTGCCCAGGCGATCTGGTGTAAAGGGGGTTCGATCAAGTCTTGCGCCTGAACCTCCTCTGGTTTTGGGTGTGGGGCGTTAGGCACTTCGTCATTTGAGTCGATATATGATGGTGAGGTCCATTCGACCTCATCATTTCCTATAGTAACATGTATACTGACGTCATCTTTATCCACCAACGCGGAGAAGAGCCGCACCACTGGTGATGGCTTTGGCCGGGCGCCGGTGTAGAGGCATAAGCCCGGCGGGGCGGAGAGCGCGAGGCCTGTCGCTTCCTTTACCAAAACGCCGAGCACTTTCGGATTATCATGTTTGGCTGCGATCTTAACAGCGACTTCGCGGCTAACGGCTGTTTTCGCGAAGGCACCATAGTGCTCGTCAGATCCGCACGGTTCTATCAGCGATTCCGAGAAAGGCTCCCAGCCGAGTGCATTGAGCCGCGCATTGGCCCGCCGGAAGGCGGCATCGGCGAAAGTCTCCGCTTTTGGTAACGCCTCCTCCCCAATAAAGAACCATAATGTACTGACCTTCCAGCCATCCTGATAGGTAACGGATGTTTTGTATTGGGAGGATGACGCACGGCCCTTTGCGCCTGAAACCGCGACGCGATCTGGGCCTAGTTGCTGAACCTCGACTTGGCTAAAGTCACAGGTCACATCAGGCAGCATGTACGCTTGGGGGTCACCGATCTCGTAAAGCATCTGTTCTGTTACAGAGCTTTCGGTGACGGCGCCGCCTGTTGCTTGGGGCTTTGTGACTTCGAAGCGGCCATCTTCCGATATTACCGCAATAGGATATCCGATGGCGTCGAGGTTTTCTGCAACGCTCCGCCAATCAGTGAGATTACCGCCGGTCGTTTGCGCGCCACATTCTAATATATGACCCGCTAGGCTACCCGATGATAGACGATCCCAGTCATCGGTTTGCCAGTCGAAAGAGTGCATGCACGCAGCCAGCGTGAGAGCACTATCGACACTGCGCCCTGTGATAACAATGTCTGCACCCGCCTCAAGGGCTCTAACAACCGGTCCTGCACCAAGGTAGGCGTTTATGCTAATAACCGACGTTGGGTCCGGGAAAGACGCGCCCGAAAACATCTCCGTTTTTTCAGTGAACTGGGCAGTGTTTCCGATGAGATCATCGCCTTTGACCACAGCTACTTTCAAGTTTGCGCCGGCTGCGTCAATTAAATCACAGATTGCCGCAGCGCACGCGTCGGGGTTCACCCCTCCAGCGTTCGAGAGAATTTTAACCTTGCTTGTCTGGATACGATCTAGATTGTCTTTGACCACCTTAACAAAGTCAGTCGCATACCCTGTTTCTGGGTTCTTTACCCTCGCTCTAGCGAGAATCGACATCGTAACTTCCGCGAGATAGTCGAAAACTAAATAGTCGAGGTCGCCTGTCTGCAACAATTGCGCAGCGGCACTGTCCCAATCGCCCCAAAATCCGCATGCGCCGCCGACCTTAATGTTCGTTGGCATGTCCAAATCGTCCGTATGGTTGGCGCGGCCTCCAGCTATGTGATGCTGCGCTCAGCTGTTGCAATGAATAGAATTATGAGTTTAACTCAACATATATGAGTTAAACTCAATTTTGGGTGAATGCAAGAGAGCCAAGAGAAATGGCACAAACAAGCGCAGCGCCGTTAACGCGCAGGCAAAAAATTGAGCAAAAGGAGCACGCGCTTTTGTGGGCTGCTCGCCAAATGTTTGTAGAGCACGGCTACGACGGGGTGCGCATGGCGGCGCTCGCAAAGCGCGTTGGTATGTCTGAAGGGTCTATTTACTCGTACTTCAGTACTAAGAGCGATTTGATGCAGGCCATTGTCATCGATTTTTGGCGCGAAATCGCTGATGGCGCGCGCGCCTCGGTTTCGTCTGATGACCCGCCGTTTCAACAGTTATGTGATCTAGCTGAATACCACTTAGCGACTGTTATTAAGCATTTTGATTTTTTGGATCTAACAGTCACTCTGCGGAGGGGAGCTGATGATAACATCGTGTCGCGAGAACAGTTGCGTGCATATACATCTGTTTTTGACGATATTTTTCGTAAGGCGGTCGATTGCGGTGAAATCTCGCCTGATGTGGTGATGTGGTTAGTGCGCGATACTTTCTTTGGTACCTTGGAGTACTCTGCCCGATCAATCCTAGGACGTCGTACACAAAGTACCTCAGACATGACGTTAGTGATCGATAACCTGCTGGAACAAATCCAAAAGTCATATGGTTTAAATACAAACGGAGCAGTTAGTGCGTCCTCCTTGGAGGAACGAATTACGACACGGCTCGAAAGCGTTGCTGACAGGTTGGAGGGCGCAATGACACAATTGGCGCGTGACAGCAATTTGGAGTCATAGTGAGAGTGTGTTGGTCTTGAGGCGAAAGCGAAGGCATCCAGGCCAAGGTATGTTCCACAAACCCACCGGCGCATTTGGGCTGTAATTCTATGCAAGCCAGCAGATAGTTGGCATTGGCCGATAAATTCTTATCGCTGATACTATACAGTATACTGTAATATGATCGAACTTAAAAACATATCGCGTAATTAGAACGGCGGAAAATAAGGGAGTGGTGAATTGTCCGAGGGTAATATGAGTGGAACGCATGCAGATGCGCACTTGATCCGAGCGCCAATGTGTAAGTCAGTCGATGACATCGCACAAATCAATGCGAAGAGTATTTCAGAATTCGTTTCTGGCGATGATATCTATCATTTCATCGAAACAGCCTGCAGGCGGACTCCCGACAAAACGGCCTTTGTTGCACTGGCTGACCCGTCTCTTAAAACTGAAGCCCTCGAGATTAAGTTTGAAACTGCGTTGCAGCAAATAACCAAGGCCGCGAATTTGTTTCACAGCGTTGGAGCAGACCGCACGAACGCTGTTTCAATATTGCCTCCATTAACGCCGGAAGGATTATACGCTATGTGGGGGGGCGCAACGGCAAGCGTTGTCAACCCGATCAATCCTTTTTTGGCGATCGAACATATTGCCGGTATCCTGAATGCGGCAAAAACAAAAGTCCTTGTTGCGGCCGGAACCAATTATGATCCTGATGCAGCCAATAAAGCCGAAGCTCTTCGAGACCTCGTTCCTAGCTTAACGCATGTATATTACATTGGCGAACCACCGACCTCCGAAGGTATTTCGTTTTCCGATGCGCTTACGGAGCAAAATGCTGATAAGCTGTCGTTCGACAGAAATCCGTCGATGAACAATGTTGCCGCTTATTTTCACACTGGCGGGACGACGGGGACGCCTAAACTCGCCAAGCATACCCACTTTGGTCAGGTACTGAATGCGTTCCTTTGTGGGCTTGTGATTGGCAATGAAGAAGGTCATGCGGAAGCTCATGGCATGCCGCTTTTCCACGTGGGGGGAGCCATCGCGTTGAGCTTGCGAGCGATTATTCACAATCAAACCAGTGTACTTCTTACGCCAAACGGTTTCCGTACGCCTGAAGTCGTTCAGAATTTCTGGCATATTGTCGAGAAGTATCAGCTCACAAGCACCATTGCTGTTCCAACGGTATGCGCAGCGTTGCTGAATAATACAGACGCACCGACGACCAAAACGCCGCTGCAATTCCTTGCCACGGGGGCATCAACAGTCCCTGAAGAGTTATCAGTCGTGTTTCATAAAAAATATGGCGTTCATATGCGCGAACTATGGGGCATGACGGAAATTCATGGGATTGCGACCTCGAACTTAGGGTATGGTGATCCTGTTACAGGGTCTGCCGGAACAGTTTTGCCGTTCCAAAAACTCAAAATCATCGAACAGCAAGATGGTCAGTTCGTGCGGGAATGCGATACGAATGAGGCAGGGCTCGTCACGTTCAGTGGGCCCACCGTGATTGATGAATACGTTGATGCGGAACACACCAAAAATGGATTCGTAGAGGGTATGCCGGACGGAGGGAGATGGCTCAACACGGGTGATCTCGCGCGCTTAGACGAGAATGGATATGTTTGGATCATTGGACGACTTAAGGACCTTATCATCCGTGGTGGACACAATATCGATCCCCTCATTATAGAGGAAGCTCTGTTGGCGCATGAAAGCGTCGCTCTCGCAGCTGCCGTTGGTCGGCCCGACGGTTTGAAAGGCGAGATGCCTGTCGCCTATGTTGAACTTATATCTGGCGCGACGGCAACTGGCGAGGGCATACTTAAATTTGCGGCGGATCGAATCCCAGAACGAGCAGCAATACCTCAAGATGTGATTGTCCTATAGGCGTTGCCTGTTACCGCTGTTGGGAAGATATTTAAGCCAGATCTGCGGAGTGATAGCGCTGTGAGAGCGGTTTTGGCCGTTGTGGAGAGCCTGCCGTCAAATGGCGTTGACTGTACCGTGGAAGCACACTTTGACGAATCGGTTGGTCTGGTTGTCAACTGTACTCTCTCTGGTGAACAATCAGTATGTGAAACATTGAAGGCGGGACTTAATGAGCTGCTTATGCCGTATCCGTTCGCGGCAACTATCGAGATCGCATAAGAGCCTGTCCGGACGTTAACGTTTAGGGGGTGAGTGGCAGGCCTTTCAGTGATTCTAAGGTGTTGCTAGGCGCTTTGAAGACCGCTGATGTGGGCCCTGGCCACTCGCCTTGAGCATAGCCATGTTGGCCTCAGATACCAGACTGACTTGACGGGCGCCGAATGGCGATTGCTGCGTGCCCTGTTTGACGCCATCGCGAGCTCTTATCGTAAATAGCCGGTGGGGTTTATACCAGGGCCCTGTTGAGGCTGGATGAGTGCAAAGTTCGACGTTACGTTGACAACGTACAGAAGTTACTGCATATTAAGTAGCATGCTATGTAATTGGAATTTGTGATGCTGGTGGTGTAGTCGATACAGTTGCAGACGAGTTCAACTACTATGTATGCGTATGTAAATTCAGTAACTCGTCGCCCCTGAGTAACGCAGTGGCACCTCGTTCCAAAATTCTTGTCGTCGTGGGATATGACATTTTACTAGTTCCAATTAGGGGTGTGAAATGAAGCTTTCTTTGAGTGGCGTTAGTAGAACCTGCGAAAATGGCTTCTGTGCATTGGACGATGTCGGCTGACTTATTTGATAATTTGGCGCTAACGCCCGAAGAAGATGCATGGTGGGTAGATCCCGATGCCATGGGCGAAAGCCCAACGCCAGTTTTCATTTCGGTCGAACTGGCGGCGCAGCAATGGTTCGACTCATCTGATGTGCGACGCCGTTCGAATTCCTTGTTTGACGACGCACTGCCGACTTACTCAGCAATCGAGGTTGTTCGGCAGGTTCGGGGGGAGGAAGCGGTCGAACCCGTGATAAATGCACTGCGGATGCATTATCTCGACCTACGCGCGAAGCAGGGTGGAAAAGAGCTTCCTTTGGTTGAAGGGATTGACGAAGAGTATTTAGGCCCGCGCGGTGCGCTGCAGCTTGACGCCGTCGCAGGAGTGATCGGGCGCGAACGGCTGGTTAAACTCATTCGCAACCACCTGAAAAACGTTTCACGTGGCAATATCGATACGTGGGCGGAATCCCTCATTACGGCGATGACTGATGCAGCGCCACCGGATGAGCGTTTCCGTGTGGAGACCACCTTAAACGCCGTGACGCTAACAAACGCTGATGGAGCATAGAACACTTTATGAAAGTGGCGACCTGTTCGATGAGGGAGCAAGTTTGAGATAATTTGTATGGCGGGAGCCCAATGCATGGCACCTTTTTAGGACGGATAAACACTGGTTGAATAGGAGATGATCGCGATGGCGATGCCGGTTGAATCGAAATCAGAGGACGAAGTCAAAAAACTTCTGGATGAACTTTATGAAAGTGACCATCGGTTGATGAAACGACCGTGGGAAGACTGGCCTTTCGCGGCTAACGCCGAGGCAGATAGGGCGTCTCAGCTTGCCGTCGAAAAATTTGCCAGTAGCGTATACTTGCCTGCTTCACCTATGAGCGTCAGTGCAAAGAAAATCGAAGCTGATATTGTGGATGGCTGGTTGCCATATTTTTCTGCTCCGGAAAATGCTAGTGGGATGACGACGACCGGCGGTTCAGAGAGCATCTTGTTTGCGGTTCATGCTGCGATCGATAAAGCGAAACGGGCTGGCAAAAACACTCTTGGAGCAGAAATTCTTGCAACGGATACTGCTTGGGTCGCTCTGGAGAAAGCGGCACAGGCCTTTCAGCTCGAAATAAAACGCATTCCACTTGATGATAATCTCACGATGGATGTCGAACAAACGCGTGCGGCTATTACCGAGCGTACGGTATTGATCTTCGCATCGGCGCCGTGTTTCCAATACGGCACGATCGATGATATTGAAGGGTTGGGCGCTGTCGCGCGCGAAAACGATTTATGGCTTCAT
>CALFRH010000482.1 GCA_937919225.1 uncultured Parvularcula sp. | reverse complement strand
ATGAAGTAGTTGACATGGACGAACCTGTGAGCCAAGCCGCTTAACATAACGTCGTCTTGCCCGCCGCCAGCCCGCTTCTTCCTGCGGGCTGGCGGTTTTCTATTCGTGGAAATTCGCAACAATTTGATGTACAATAAGATGATGTCTGATGATGAAAAACTAAGCGAAGAAGAAGCGCGTGCCGCACGCAGGCGTACACTCAACTACGAGGCCAGCATGGCCATCGAGGGCATCGCTTTGCATCCCGCAGATAAGGTTTTTGCCGACAAGATTGATGCGCAAAAGGTCGGCTACGAAGAAGGCGTAAGGCTTGCCCTTGAACACCTCAAAGCGCGCGGCGTTGTTCCGCCGCGCGATACAGATGGCACTTCCTAGTCCTGCGGCATGGACAAGACCTATTGCTACGGCCCTGACTACACTGTTCTAAAAAACAAACACGGCATTCGTGACGATGAAGCTCTGCAACAAGCAGAAGCGTTGATTACCCGTCAGCGGATGCGTCAGCCCATTGATGATGCGTTTGAAATGACGGCGCGCAGTTACCAGAACCTGCACCATCACATTTTCCAGGATGTTTATGAGTGGGCAGGAGAGTACCGCTCAACGGAACTCTGGAAAGGGATGAGCGGGTTTGAGCATCCCCATGAAATAGCGCCCCGCATGGAGCAGATGTTCGGCGAGAATGCTCAGTTGCCGACCGCCTCTTTTGACAACAGCCATGAGTTTGCGCGGGAAGCCGCGAAGCTGATGCATGGGCTCAACGACATTCATGCCTTCCGTGAAGGCAATGGACGTACCCAGCGGCTGTTTCTTGAGCGCCTTGCTATGCAATCCGGTTTTAGGATTGATGAGGTCAACATCGATCGCAAGCTTTGGATGGAGGGGTCAATCCAGAGTTTCGCCCAGGGCGCGAAATCTGATCATCCGGTCATGACCCAATGTATTACCACGGCGATCGATTTAAGCCGGCCAGTCGATATTGGCCCGGAATTCGACCACGGCCACGACGGTGATGGCCATGGTCACAGCAATGATGGTCATGACGGTGGGCGCGGCGGCCGTTAGGGACATGCCCACACAGCGTTCATCCTTGAATTTGAAGGTTTTCTGGGTCTGCTGAGCTACGTGGTTTAAAGTGATATCACTCAGACAATTTCCAATAAATCAGCCATAACCTATCGAATGCGGACAAATTGATACCCAATAATTTATCAAAACTTGACATTTTGATAGGTTTTAAGATATGATAGTGCCAGAAAGTGATAGATCATGGCTGATAAAACCCTCTCAAGCGCCCTTGCGCGTAAGAACCTAGACAAGCGCTTGGCGCCTTGGCGATCAAGCCGTGTCATTGAGCGTCCTGGCAAAGGCTGGGTGCGGGCAATCCGCGATGCCCTGGGCATGAATACCCGGCAGCTTGCGGCACGGCTCAACGTGTCTCAGCCAACAATCACCAATATCGAAAACAACGAGGCAAATGACACGATCACCCTGAAACGGTTGCGCGAGGCAGCAGCGGCACTTGATTGCACTCTTGTGTATGCGCTGGTACCCAACGCATCCTTACAAGAGATCGTTGAGGACAGAGCTAAGCGCATCGCCGACGCACAATTAGCCCGCACGCATCACACCATGAGTCTCGAAGATCAGGAGCTTGATGACGCCGATCTGCAAGCAGAACGGCAGCGCCTCATGCGCGGATTGTTGGAGGGGCACCCCCGGCATTTATGGGAGATGCCATGAGCGATTCCCTTTTCGACCCTGAAGACGATGCGGCCACGCCGCTTGAGGCCGAAGAGCGTGAACAGCTCATCCCCACTTACATCACAGTGCGTTCCGAGCTGAACGAAGCCGAGCAGATCAACATTGCCGATGCAGACCGCTGGGCGTTCTCGCGTAAGCGCAACGTGCTTGATGCCGGCTTTCTTCGTACGCTGCACAAGCGCATGTTTGGAAATGTCTGGCGATGGGCCGGTCAGTACAGGACAACAGCCAGAAACATCGGCGTTGATGCTTACCGGATCGGCACCGATTTGGCTGCGCATATCGATGACGTGACGTTCTGGATTGAGAACGAAACCTACGAGCTCGATGAGATCGTGGCGCGGTTTCATCATCGGTTGGTGCAGATCCACCCCTTTCCCAATGGGAACGGACGGCATGGCCGTCTGGCTGCTGACTTGCTCGCCAAACAGCTGGGCGTTGAGCGTTTCACCTGGGGCAGTAAGAGCGGCGCGGATTCAAAAACGATACGCGACGATTACGTCGCAGCGTTGAGGGCGGCGGATGAACATAACATTGAAACACTTAAGACCTTTGTCAGATCGTGAAACACCAAAACTATGTCGATCCGCTTCCCCAATGCCAGCAGCATGTCTAGCTGAGGTTGCAGTAGTTAGATCCAGTCAGGGCAGACGAATTCTGCTTGGGCTAGGTAACAATTCTGTCGACCAGACACGCATCGACAAGTACGCTACGCCTCGCGCTCAAACTAAATCATAACTGGCAAAATGGTGATCTCGGAAAACACACACTCCCGCCGACGAGCCTTGGGTGCCTTTTACACCCCGCAAGGCCTCACCGACATCATCTGTAAATGGGCGATTAGCTCCATCAATGACACAGTTCTAGAACCAAGTTTTGGAGGCTGTGGCTTTCTGCGATCTGCCAACGACAGGCTGTTGAGTTTAGGGAGCAAGTCACCAAATCAGAACATATATGGGTGTGACATTGATGTTCACGCATTCGAACATCTGTCATTGGTATTTGAGAAGCCCGTCGACTTGGGTCGATTTTACGAAGGCGACTTTCTTGATATGCCGGCGCAAATGCAGTGGCCAGACCAATTCTCTGCAGTGATTGGCAATCCGCCGTACTTGCCGTACCAGAAAATTGACTCCTCGCAACGGGAAAGGGTTCGGCAGACGATCAAGTCGATGGGCCTCGCGCTCGATCGGCGGGCAAGCATTTGGGCCTACTTCGTTGCTCTTTCTGTACCACTTATAGCAACTGGCGGACGAATGGCATGGGTCCTGCCAAGCAGCTTTCTGTATGCGAACTATTCGAGCGCACTTCGAAAATTCCTCGTACGGAACTTCGAAAAGACGCACGCTTTTGAACTCAAAGAACGTCAATTCCTTCAGGATGGTACCGAAGAGAAATCCATTGTACTTCTCGCTGCCGAAAAACGTGCGGTAGCAGAGAGCTCCGAGCACATTCAGGGCGATATTGCCCTGACCCAGTGTACGGGTGTCCGGGATCTAACTTCTGCAATGACAGGATGGCAGGATAAGCAACGAGCAGCTGTTGCCCGGTGCGGGACGTCAGTACTCGATAATCTGTCACCGAAACAGCGTGCCGCATTTGCGGCGCTGAGTTCCAACAAAGCGTGTGTCGATATGGGTGCAATCGTCGATGTCCGAATAGGACTGGTTACGGGCAACAACGCCTTTTTTGTCTTGGGGGAGAGCGATGCCAAAGCGCACGGGTTGGAAATAGACGAACTTGTGCCAATCCTCCCAAAATTCCGATTTGCTCCAGGGTTGTCGTTCGAGCTGGCAGACTATTCATCGCTGATCCATGGCGGCGCCCGGGGATACTTGGTCACCGCAGACAATGAAAAAGTAGCGCCAAAATCAATAGAGGCCTATCTCGCAAAGTATGCACAGAAGGACATCAAAGCATGCTCAACATTCAAAAAAAGAGCGCATTGGTGCGCGGTCGATGACAGGCGCGCACCAGATTGCTTCCTACCCGTTATGCATCACTTAGGCCCACGTATTGTGAACAACACTGCGAGCATGAATTGCACGAACTCAGTCTATCGAGGGTACTTCAAGCGCAGGCTGACCAAGACACAAACGCAACTTCTTTCTCTTTCGATGCTTACCACTTTCTCGCAAATTTCCGCAGAGATAGAAGGGCGTTCATACGGGTCCGGTGCACTGAAACACGAACCTCGTGAAGCCGAGCGTATAAAACTGTTGCTCCCAAAAATTCACCATCGCACCATCAATGCAGCACATGGTCACGTTGATCGCATGTTAAGAGCCGGGCATCACAGCGAAGCGCGACAATTTGCGGATGTTTTGCTGCTCAACGCTATAGACAAAAGGGCCGCGCTTGGAAATTTGGTTTTGCTGCGTTCCGGACTCGAAAAGCTCCGCATGCATAGGCACCGATGAATTCTGTTGGTTTCATTGCCGATTCCAGCAATGATCCAGATGTGTTCCGGACCCTGAGCTGTTCAGTGACGAGTAGAGCGTACGTAGATAGTGCGGATAACACAGTCTCTGCGACATCCTCACAATTTCTGTCCAACTAGTATCGCGCCTAAGCGACCTTTCCCAAATTTCGTGAAAGAAGTTCGCGGACACTGTTTCGCACAATAAGATTATGTCCATCGGTGCGGTGTTCCAGCGTGGCTCTCGGACGCTGGGACCAAGGCCAGGGTTGTTTGGGTGTTTATACCCGCCATATTGAAGATGAGTCTTCGGACCCTCTTGGTCTGGGTTTCCCAAGTCAAAATGCCACCTGGGACAATGAGCGGTGCCATTGTCGAACTTGAGCAGTAGAGAGATATCCCACTTAACGAACGGAAGCTCTTCTCCATTTTCACGCACTTCGATGCGGTCAACCCCAATTGTCGGCTGGAATGATTGTTTCGACCTATCTGTGCGCTTTTCAAACGTAATCGGCTGAGATTTAGTTGTATTGCAGGCCCAGTGTTTTTCGGGTTCTCGAAGTAATCGGTCTGCGGCGCCGCCCAAAGATCCGTTGCCTTCAGGGCTCAGTATGTGGAGCTCCGAAAGAATAGTCGCGGTTCGCTTCAGAGCAGCAGCCATCTCTTTGTTGCTGGGAACCACGGTCTCAATCATTCTTCGCCTTCCGTCGGTTTAGGAAGGCGCTCGTCACGAATTGCATCTACAGTGGCCTCATCCGTCTCTGATACCCTGATATGCATCCTGCGCATCTCTGTCTCAGTTTCAACACAGTCGTAACAGACCCGTCGTCTTTCCATGAACGGCAGGAGTCGCGGTTCAAATACCGCTACTGAATGGCGTTGTTCAGTGGGTTGCCGGCACACGTGGCATGCAAATGAAAAATATTCTGAGCTACTCTTGCTCCAACGTGAGACTGCGGGTTCGCATTGCACGTCAAATTTCTCCTCCAATAGTAGAGCTCTCTTTTCACCTGTAAGTGACCCAAGCAGCACGTCAAAACTATTCGCTTCCCACTGTTCGTACCTGTGCTTCCAATATCTCTCCCAGCCGTTTGAAAACACGCCCTCATAACGAAGTTCTTCAAAACTTACGCTTTGACAGAGCCGTTCGAAACTCTCGACTGTCAATCCAAGTCTGGCCCGCAATCCGTCTCGGTCGAGCAATATCCCAGAGTGTTTGACGACATTCTGGAAAATTTGCCTGGCGACGACGTGAGCCCGCTCAGGGAGTCCGTCTGAATTCAGTAGGACAGGCTTCAAACCGTCAGGTTGAAGTTCCAAATACTCTTCTTTTTCGAGTGCTAGCAGGCCTGGAGCCAAAATCGCGGGGTCATCCCCACTAACCTCCCGTTTGATCAACTCGTACCCGTCTACCAACGCCGCGAGTTTTGGCAAGACTATTTCCCGCCCGATCGGCGAGTCCTCGTGCAGCTCGTTCTTCAAGAACCAGATGTCAAAAAGATCGTGAGAAGTTTTGTCAGGCACGAACAGTGACTGGATGTTTGCCTCTGTCGATAAAAGCACCAGAGGAATATCGCTTTCCGGAGACTCCACGAACTTGTCTCGAAGCACCTGTGCCACACCCCCAGCTTTGAAATCATTGTGCCATTCTGGGTGCCGAGTGCCGTCGAGCCGATAGTCCATCACGACAATGTCCGGTGAAATTTCTGCAATGTCCGATATCAGGGAGGCCATACTGGAAGGGATCACAGTCGAGGAGAAATCAATATTCTCATCGGACAGAAGTCCTTTGTAAATTTCGCGCTGACTATCGTCATCATCCAAATAGACGCCCTGTTTCATAATCAAAGCTCGCTATACAATGAAGATTATTGATTAGATCGCAATGTTACTTCGAAGCAAGTAATATAACCTTTAGAAGGCTCGGCAAGTGTGATTTGACCGCCATAGCTTTCTGCAATATCGGAAACAATCTTCAGTCCAAGGCCAGTTCCTGGGCCGGCTACATCATCCTGAGAAAACTCGGTCGTTGTGTAAAATGCGTCGAAGATGTGGTCTCTGTCTTTCGCCGCGATCTTGTGCCCATTGTCTTCAAAACGCAGCACAATATGGCTCTTATCCCTGCGGGCACGAATTAAAATTTTCGGGGTTCTAGTGTCGACCCTTTGGAAGGCCTTCATCGAATTTGTCAGTAGGTTGAATAAAACAGAATCAAATTCACTAGAATGCATCTGGCATGTTCTTAGACCCTTCGGTTCCACAGCATGATCAAATTGAACAGAATATCTGTCCATGTAGGATGAAAACTGGTCTGTAAATCTACGGATCGCCCCTTGCACGGGGACAGGTGACATTTTCCTGGAGTTTGCATAAGAGGTGAGGTCTTCGATATAGCCGCCCAAATCAAAGACACGTTCAACGGCAGATTTCAGCTTGGCGGCGACGGATTGTATTTCGTCGCGCTTGGCTTTCTCGGCGATCTCTTTGATCTTTATGTTCAGCAGCGAAAACGCACCCGACGATAGGCTCGTTGCGCTCTTTATTTCATGACCGAATACACTGATCGATAGGCCCAGTGAGGCAAGCACACGAAGCATGCTTTCATACTCTATGTTCCGTTCACGCTCGGCTTGATGCGCTTGCTCAGCTAGAGAAATCGCGCTTGAGACCGACGTCCTGGTAGAAGCAATTGCAGCTTTTAGCTGCTCGTAAGCGTTCTCATCGGAAATTTTGTCGCTCAAATCCTCGATTGTTTCTGAAAGATTTGAAAGGCTGGCATCCACGGCTTCGGTGGCTTTGGGCTCCGTGGTGGTATGGTCTTTTTGCGTTGCCTTCTGTTTCCTGCCGCGAATGGCAGCAACCCGCAAGACAGCCCATTCCAGCGCGGACCGGGCGAAGTACCGAAGTTCCTCAAGAGCCTCGTTCTCGACAAGCCCTTCGCGTGAACTGGTTTCCTCCAAGAGCAGGTTTTCCGTGCCGTCGATTTCGATATGGCCAAAAAAGTTGCTGTTGTTGGCTGGTGGCAGGATGTTTCGTCGACCAACATCCCTATCGAGGGCAAGCCAGTCATCGTTAGGCTCGCCATAGGGTGGGACACGGAAACTGTTTCGGTGGATTCGAATACCGCCGTACTGGGTGCCCAGACCCTTCGCGAGCCTTGCTGATATGCCTGGCACACTTCCTCGACCGTAAATGAAGTATCGCGCCTCCAACTTTACCGGGCCCGTCAGCAAGAACTTCCTCTCGGATACAATCTTCTCAGATGCATCAAGGATGGGCGAGTCCAGTCTAAAAGTTGCCTTACCGCGCTTGTCGATATTGGCAGTTATTTGAGCGAGAGCATACTGAAGGAGGTTGTTCTCGAGGGAAACGATCTCTTCACGCCCATCCTCATCACTTCCATTGATTTCAACCTGAAATCCAGGGTCTGTAGCGCCTTTGGCAGCCTTGGCTTGGCGGCGATTTTCCGTGCCCGTAATTGGAAACGGCGGCTGAAGAAATAGGATTGATTTCCAGACGTTTTTCAAGTTCGCGCTGGTCCAACGATCACGCAGTTCTGGAATTACAAGCTTGGTTCCCGACTCGGATGCAAGACACTCAAATTCCTCAATCTCGGTCCAGATCGTCGAAAGATCTCGGCCTTCAACGTAGTCTGCATCCCAGTTGAATGTTGCACGAAGCCCAACGACCGACCCCTTTGTGC
>CALFRH010000481.1 GCA_937919225.1 uncultured Parvularcula sp. | reverse complement strand
GCTACCTGGGGTCCAGCAGCGGCGTTTACCGTATGGATCTTGTAAATCGAGTATATGATGCTGCGCGGAAGCTGGTCCCGGAAGCAAGGCTCTTACTTATGGGCAACCATCGAGGCACTGACCATGTCAAAGCGGCAGCTGCGCATGGGGTGGTGCTGGACAGCGCGGATGTAATTACACGAAAGGTGCCGCACTCAGAGGTGCCAAATTACCTCAACGCATCTGATATCGGGTTGTCGTTTCAAGTTTCCACACCGTCCAGCTTGGGGGTATCTGCCACCAAGGTGGGCGAATACATGGCCTGCGGGCTGCCTGTCGCCTCCAACCTCGGAGTAGGCGACATCCAAAGGATCGTCCAAGATGGACAATTTGGTGCTGTGCTGCGAAACGACAGCCAACAGGAGGTGGATCGTGTTGCGCGTGTACTTGTCGAACTGTCGCGGATTGCGGATCGAACTGGAATAAAGAGACACGGCCGGAAATACTACGCAATGAATAAAGCGATTGCGGCTTATGATTCTGTTTATAGAGCTGTCATAAGTAAGGGGTGACCAGAGCCATAGCAAAGGCTATGGTCGTGCCGCCAAATGAAAGCATGTTTGAGCTCGAATACTTCATTATTTAAAGCGTCTATCCTGTTACCGGGGTAGCAACGTCGTGCTTGCCGTTGGACCATTCAATGGTGTTTGCTAGGTCCCGCATTGTCATCGATTGCATCCCATGCATATCCCGAAGTCTGGTAAAATGACGGAGGATGCTGAGAAGGTTTTCAATATTCGCCTCGGTAGCGCGACCGAAATTATGCGGATGCCACCAGAGATGGTAGTTTTTCCCTAGCTGCGCGGCCTGTGACATTTCCCGTTTGATCCGGTTTTGCTGCAGTCTCGCCAAAACAGAACTGGTCGATTGAATCGGACGCAGGAACCGCGAAGCTGGGGTATCCGCTAGCCCGGTCTTCTGGTCTCGTACCGGCATGCTCAGCGTCGATGTCAAGGGCAACGCGCTGTCAGCCAGCCGCAAAGCACGGAGAACCGCGCGTTCTTCTGAGCGGGGGCGTGCCCTATAGATGAGCGCATTCGGATTGCCGCGTACCGTGGCGATACCGGCCTCTTTAGCCGCGTGCAGATGATATGTGCTGAGCTGATTACGCGGCAAAACAAGGCTTTCGAGTTTGATTCCTTTGGACTGTGCAATGGCTTGTGCCGAAGCCATATCGGCGCGGAATGCCTCGGCAGTGCCTCCGTTTTCCAGGCAGTAGAAATGCGAAAAGCTATGCGACCCTATTTCCTGATTTTGGGTTTGTTCAATTTGGCGGATCAGAGACAAGCCGAAATGCAGAGGATCGTCGATTTCCCCTTGGCCTACCTTTTCATGCACGTCCGCGAAGGGAAAGAGAGCAGTGTTGGAATAGGTGGGTTGTAACGCAGGAATGTGCTGGAGTAGGTCGTCGCGGCTTTCGGCAAATATAAGTCCGACAGTCGCCCATGTTGCGGCAACGCCATGCTTATCAAACGCTTTCAACATCATAGGGATTGCTCGACGGCCGCCAATTATAGCATCCGCATACTGTGCGTCGCCAGGGTTATCGCGGATTCCCCAGCGAAGTTCGAAGTCGAGTGAGATCGTGAAGGTGCCGGTCATTTGGTTGTGGGGGATTTAAACAGCCGACGTATGAATTTGCGCGCGAGACCAAGCGGTTCAACCAAGGCCGGCCGTGGGTCAGATGGCTCAAAAACTGCCCAGGTTTTTTTCCTGACCGGGCCAGCATCGTTCATTTGTGGCTTGGGAAAGACTGCGCGCGGTCGGAGGATGTACTCGGCCTGAGTGGCCGTATCTTTCAACCAGTAACGCCAGCGCACTCCATGTTGTTGGTCACTACGAAGAGCAGTTGCGTTAGGTTTTGCGAGATCGAGAAACGATTGCTGCACCACTGGGCAACCTGCTGCTTCGGACACTGAAAACCAGAGTGATGTTCGAGGGTTGATCTCAATGAAGTGAAGCTCTCCCGTTATGCTGTGTTTCTTCAATTCGGCCCCAAAAATCCCGTGATAACCGATGGATTGAAGGAAGCCTAAAGCCATTTCGGCGGCTTCAGGTTCGTCACTGCTTTGCACGACGGATGCCGAACCAATCCCGCGTGGATACTGACGTAACTTACGCGCTGTGAAAAGAGAGCTGACGGCGCCTCCTGCCTTTAGGCTGCCGCAGACCAAGCGGATTTCGCTTTCCGGTCCGGGAATGAATTCTTGCGCGACAAGCGTACCGGGAAAGGCCGCTATCTGCGGCCAGACTGCCGTCATCTCTGCATCATCACAAATGACCCAGCCTTTTTTGCCCCGCATCAACGTCTTGTGATCGTGCATTCGTGAAGGTTTGAGCAGGATCGGCAGATGAAGGTTGGCCAGTTCCTCTCTTGGAGTGCCGGGAGGGAAAGTCATGCTTCTGGGGTACTTCAGTCCAAACGCATCGCATTTTTCGTAGAACGTGGACTTTGAGAGCAGCAAGGCCGCGGCGCCTGAGTGATAGCTCGCCTGGCAGAGGAATGCAGGGCATGGCGTCGTACCAATCATTTCCACATATTCGTCTGACGAAGGCATCAAGACCGCCGGAGCTCCGTCTACATTCTGCTGAAGCCGCTCCAGAACATTGAAGGATCCGTCATCGATGAGAGTGCGCGAGAGGACCGCGGATGACAGCCCCACCTCTCCCGGTCGGCCGACGCCGATCACTGGAACACCTAGCCGATTGAGTGCGCGTGCGATATGCAGGCCAGTGGGTGACAGGCCCAAAACGATCGCAGTAGGGAGATCAAGATTGGACATCATCGACGAGCGCTTTCATCGCGGCATGAATTTTGGCAGCCTGACCATCGACTGAAAACCGAGTTTTAACCTCTTTCAATGCCGCCTTGGCTAGCCGTTGACGTTTTTTTGGTGACCGGATCAAGTCGTCCAAAGCGTCCTTCCAACTAGCTTTGTCCGAAATAAGAAGCCCGGTGCGCCCATGATCGACAAGTTCAAGGTTATAGCCCATTGCAGATACCACCGGTACAACGCCAGCGGCCATGTATGTGCGTGCTTTACCACCGGATTTACCAAGCGACCATTCCTCGTCTGGGAGAGGCATAAGGCCAATATCAAACGCGTGCAGTGCTTCTCTTTCGTTTTCAAACGACCAGTCCCGACTTTCCCAGGGAACCCCTTCCATTACAAAGTCACCGCCGCCGACTATGATCCACTTCACGTTAGTGTGCGCCGTAGCATCCTCATGTAATTGTTCCGCTATGAGCTGAAGGTACTTTGACGTTGAGGGTGATCCCAGCCAACCAATGGTAACATGCTGATCGCCAAACTCTTTGGCCAGATAGCGCGTTGTATCCTCGGCCACCTCAACAGTGATGGCACGCCCTCCCAGAACTTCGGCGCGATCTTTCAGCCAGTCGTTGCCGGCAATAGTGAGATCTGCCATGCGAATGAGATCAGCGATTTTTTGCGGTGACCGTAAGAAGGAGGCGAGCCTATTGTAGCGGCTTGCCTTCTTAATGAAGAGCGCATCATCGTAGTCGAATATGAGCTTTGCGCCCCGCCGCTTCATCCAGCGCTCAAGTACCGGTGGGCCAAAAGGCAAGAGTTCGCGCTGCAGGTAAAGCACGTCAGCATCGCGGTTCCGCCAAAGGAATGCGATACGTCGCGCGATAGCTTTAACTGTCAACAGGAGCTTCTTTGCCTGTCCGCCTTTGGAGATACTCAGCCGATAGAGCACTTCATCCATGAAACTTTGCACTGCTACATTGGTGCCACGCGATCTATAGTGGTCCAAATATTGGTAGACTCGATAGCGGCTAGATGCTCCTTCGTAGGGGTACTTTGTCAAAAACACAGTCTTCAATATACAAGCTCTGAATGAATTTGTGACGCCTGGCACGCATCGGTTAGTAACCGGATCGCCAAAGATTCGGCAATGCGAATGTGGTCATCTCGAGAATGTTCGCGTGCTGAACGTCTCAAAGGGGTTCCAGTAAATGTCGATGTTTTGCGCTTCGATACCGCTCTTTGGATAGCATTTATTGCAGCAAGAAAGGCGAATGATCGGAATGAAACGGACAGATGAATTCCGCACGGACGAGGGGCATATCAAACTGACGAGCTGGTTTTATCAAAAACAGATGCCATTGAGCTTAGGTGGTAACTTACAGCTCCTGAACAAGCGCGTCACTTCGCACCACTTGGGCTCGGCGCTCCGAAGGACAACGCGTTCTTTAATTCGTCCTTCCATGACTCAGTATCCCTACTCCTGGGCTCCGGCAAACAACGGGCAGTTCAGTCTGACCCGCTGCACTGGCCTGCTGCATCTACGACCAAATTACGTTCTGGGTTCAGCAAGTACCTCTAGCAAGACTGTTGAGAATTTGGCCTGTTCAGAGTGCGTTTCATGCAAGCAATTGGCAACTAAGCTTTGGCTCGCTGATTTAGCAAGAGTAACGAGGTTCCGCTTACATTTTTTTGGTCCATGCGACCTAAAACCTGAATCGCGAGGGACCCGCTTGAGCGCGGAGTTCTGATTTATCCTGGTTGCGAAGATAGACTGTGTCAGCACTTTTTCTTGA